>JAFIHR010000284.1 GCA_017849325.1 Xanthobacter autotrophicus
GCGCATGGCCGCCATGTGCCCGGAGGGCATTCCCTTTTGGTCGTATTTGCCGTCGCTGGAAGCGGACGGGCGCCGGCGGGTTCGGCCGGCGGCCGCCGCGCGTTCCGGATCCCCGTCCGGACCGGCGTCCCCTCCGGCTCCTGCCCACCGGAACCCTGCCATGTCCGCCTTGCCGTCGCCGAACGATGCGCCCTTCGCTCCCGTGGACCTCGCCCTTTATGCCGCCGCCGTCTTCATCTTCGGCAGCGGCTGGCTTCCCATGAAGATGCAGCTCGGCACGATCGCGCCGGAGGTCTCGGCGGTGTGGCGGTTCCTCGTCGCCGCGCCGGTGATGTTCGCCATCGTGGCGGCGACCCGCGGGCGGCTGGCCTTCCCCCTGAAGGATCACGCGCTGTTCGCCTTCCTGGGGATCACCCTGTTCTCCATGAACTTCATGTTCTTCTACCACGCCGCCTACTACCTGCCGTCGGGGCTGATGTCGGTCATCTTCTCGCTGACCGCGGTGTTCATCCCGCTCCTGTCGGTGGTGGTGCTGAAGCTGCCGCTCAGCCCGCGCGTCCTCCTCGGCACGGCGGCGGGCGTGGCCGGCACCGCGCTGATCTTCGTGCCGACGGTGGCGGACGACAGGGGAGGGGAGATGGGCCTCGGCCTGGCGCTGGCGCTCGGCGGCACGACCTGCTTCGCGCTCGGCAGCCTGGTCTCGGGCTTCGCCGCACGGCGCCAGGTGCCGGTGAATTCCCTGACCGCGTGGGGCCTGACCTATGGCCTTGTGGTGGTGCTCGGCATCAGCCTCGCCACAGGCGCGCGCTTCGAGCTCGAGTGGAGCACGCGCTATCTCGGCTCGCTGGCCTATCTCATCGTCATGCCCACGCTTCTGGGCTTCGCCATCTATTTGGAGCTGATCCGGCGCATCGGCGCGAGCCGGGCGGGCTACGGCACGGTGCTGTTCCCGCTGGTGGCGCTCGCCATCTCCACCGCCTTCGAGAGCTTTCACTGGACGCTGGCGGCGGCGCTCGGCATCGCCCTGGTGCTGGCCGGCAACCTCCTGGTGCTCACCCCGGCGCGCCGCCCGGCCTGAGGGTCGTGCGGGGCGGCCTCACTCCTGCTTTCGCGCGGCGCGCCTTGTGTTTAGGTTAGGCCAACCGCATATGCGGCTCATGAACTGATCGAGGATCCGTGCGTTACGTTTCCACCCGCGGCGAAGCGCCCGCCCTGTCGTTCTCCGACGCCCTGCTCGCCGGCCTTGCCCGCGACGGCGGCCTCTATGTGCCCGAGACCTGGCCCACCCTCACTGCGGCCGAGATCGCGGCCCTCGCCGGCAAGCCCTACGAGGCGGTGGCGAAGCGGGTGATCGGCCCGTTCGTGGCCGATGCGCTGCCCGAGCGCGCGCTCGACCTGATGATCGCCGACGCCTATGCCGCCTTCCGCCACCCGGCGGTGGCGCCGCTGGTGCAGCTCGCGCCGAACCGCTTCGTGCTGGAGCTGTTCCACGGCCCGACCCTGGCGTTCAAGGACGTGGCGATGCAGCTCCTCGCCCGGCTGATGGACCATGTGCTGACCCAGCGCGGGGCGCGCGCCACCATCGTCGGCGCCACCTCGGGCGACACCGGCAGCGCCGCCATCGAGGCGTTCCGCCAGTCCGACGCGGTGGATGTGTTCATCCTCTATCCGCACAAGCGCGTTTCCGAAGTGCAGCGCCGGCAGATGACCACCGTCGCCTCGCCCAACGTGCATGCGCTGGCGGTGGAGGGCACGTTCGACGACTGCCAGGCGCTGGTGAAGGCCATGTTCAACCACCACGCCTTCCGCGACCGCATGGCGCTGGCGGGGGTGAACTCCATCAACTGGGCCCGCATCGTCGCCCAGGTGGTCTATTATTTCTATGCCGCCACCGCCCTCGGCGCGCCCCATCGCGAGGTCTCCTTCGTGGTGCCGACCGGTAATTTCGGCGACATCCTCGCCGGCTGGGTGGCGAAGAAGATGGGCCTGCCCATCAAGGATCTCACCATCGCCACCAATGTGAACGACATCCTGGTGCGCACCCTGGACAGCGGGCGCTATGAGGTGACCGGGGTGACGCCCTCCTATTCGCCGTCCATGGACATCCAGGTGTCGTCCAATTTCGAGCGGCTGCTGTTCGAGGCCATGGACCGCGACGCGGGCGCGCTGCGCCAGCTCATGGCGAGCCTCACCCAGTCGGGCGCCTTCACCGTGCCGCGCGAGGCGCTGGCGGCCATCTGCGCCGACTTCTCCGCCGCCCGCGCCGACGAGCCGGAGACGCTCGCCATCATCGCCCGGACCTATGAGGACGCCGGCTATCTGGTGGACCCGCACACCGCCGTCGCCCTGACCGCCGCCGACAAGGTGGAGCATGCCGCGCGGGTGCCGCAGGTCGTGCTCTCGACCGCGCACGCAGCCAAGTTCCCCGATGCGGTGGAGCAGGCGACCGGGGTCCGCCCGCCGCTGCCGGCGCACATGGCGGACCTGCTCTCCCGGAAGGAGAGCGTGACCGTGCTGCCCAACGATCTCGCCGCGGTGGAGGCCTTCGTCACCGCCCATGCGCGCATCACCGCGGGAGCCGCCGCATGAGCGTGAAGCTGACCACCCTCGACAACGGCATCACCGTCGTCTCCGACGCCATGGAACATCTGGGCACCGCCTCGCTCGGCATCTGGGTGGGCGCCGGCGCGCGCGACGAGCGCGACAACGAGCACGGCATCTCGCACCTGCTGGAGCACATGGCCTTCAAGGGCACGCGGCGGCGCTCGGCACGGCACATCGCCGAGGAGATCGAGCAGGTGGGCGGCGACATCAATGCCGCCACCTCGGTGGAGCAGACCTCCTACAACGTGCGGGTGCTGGGCGAGGACGTGCCCCTCGGCGTCGATATCCTCGCCGACATCCTCACCGAGCCGGCCTTCGCCCCCGATGAGCTGGAGCGCGAGAAGAACGTGATCGTGCAGGAGATCGGCGCGGTCATGGACACGCCCGACGACCTGGTGTTCGACCTGTTCCAGGAGCAGGCCTTCCCCGATCAGGCGGTGGGCCGCTCCATCCTCGGCACGCCGACGACGGTGCGCGGCTTCAGCTCCGACCAGCTCGGCGCCTATCTCGGCCGCACCTATCGCGGCCCGCGCATGGTGGTGTCCGCCGCCGGCGCGGTGGACCACGACATTCTGGTGGAGGAGGCGGCGCGGCGCCTCACGAGCATCGGCGCGGCGGAGAAGCCCGACCTGCCGGCGGCCACCTACGGCGGCGGCGCACGCCTCACCGCCCGCGACCTGGAGCAGGTCCACGTGCTGCTGGGGCTGGAGGGCGTCGCCTTCACCGATCCCGGCTTCCACGCCCTTCAGGTACTCTCCAACGTGCTGGGCGGCGGCATGTCCTCGCGCTTGTTCCAGGACATCCGGGAAGAGCGGGGGCTGTGCTACTCCATCTATGCCTTCCACTGGTCCTATACGGACACCGGCCTGTTCGGCATCTATGCGGGCACGGACGAGGGCGACGTGGGGGAGCTGACCCATGCCATCGTCGACCAGCTCGAGACGATCGAATCTCAGGTCGACGAGCGCGAGGTGGCCCGCGCCAAGGCGCAGATGAAGGTCGGCCTGTTCGCCGCGCTGGAGAGTTCCGGAGCCCGGGCCGACCAGCTCGCCCGGCAGATCCTCGGCTTCGGCCGCATCATTCCGGTGGAGGAGATCGTCGCCCGGATCGAGGCGGTGGACGTGGATGCGGTGCGCGGCGCCGCCGCCGGCCTCTTGGCCCGTGCCCGGCCGACGCTCACCGTCATCGGGCCGAAGCAAGGGCTCGATCCCGCCGTTAAGGCGGCCGAGCGGCTGGGCCTCAATTGAGCGGGAGCGCGCACCGCAGGTGTGAGATGGGTGCCGCGGATCGGGAGGGCATGGCGTCGGGATCATGTGGCCGCTGAGTTCCCTCTTCGCGCCGGAGCCGCTGCCGGTCATCGAATCGGGCGGCCTCTACCTGCGCGTGCCGCAGATGAAGGACTTCCAGCAGTGGCGCGAGCTGCGGGAGCAGAGCCGGGCCTTCCTCACCCCCTGGGAGCCCGAGTGGCCGGCCGACGACCTCGCCAAGGGCGCCTATCGCCGCCGCATGCGCCGCTATGCCCGCGACATGCTGGCCGATGAGGCCTATCCGCTGTTCCTGTTCCGCCGCTGCGACGAGGCGCTGCTCGGCGGGCTCACCTTGTCGAACGTGCGGCGCGGCGTGTGCCAGGCGGCGAGCCTCGGCTATTGGATGGGCGCCCCCCATGCCGGCAAGGGCTACATGACCACGGCGGTGACCGCCGTCCTGCCGCTCGCCTACGATTTGCTGCGGCTGCGGCGCATCGAGGCCGCCTGCATGCCGGCCAACGTCGCCTCCATGCGCCTGCTGGAGCGCTGCGGCTTCCAGCGCGAGGGCTATTCGCGCGAATATCTGTGCATCAACGGCACGTGGGAGGATCATCTCCTCTACGCGCGCCTGCGCCATGACACGGCGCTGCCGCGCCAGCACCTGCGCGAGGCGCCCTCGGCCGCCCAATAGGGGCACGCCCGGGTCCCTCTCGGGTCCCTGGTGGGTCAGTTGGCGTTGGGAGCGGCGGCGGCCGGGACGGCGGATGCGCCCGCCGAAGCCGGCACGGCGGGCGTCGCAACCGCGGTGGAGGCGGGAAGCGGCGTCGACTGCGCCGGAACGAGGCCGTCCACGGCGGAACGCACCGCGCTGTCGGCGGCATGGCCGCGCACCGCCTCCCACAGGGACTGGGCGGCGTCGGAGCGCTCGATCAGGCTCTTCGGATCAGCCCAGACGAAGGGATTGCTCCACGATCCCTGGACCACGAAGGGCAGCTCGAAATCCTTGTCGGCCACCGCGGCCGCCGGCGCGGCGGCGGTGAGGAGGGTGGCCTGGCCCTTCAAGTCCATGTTGCGGTCGCCGATCGACAGGGTGCCAGCCATGGACAGGCGCACGTTCTCGCCTTCCAGCCGCATCTCGGTGACGTCGGCCTCGCCGTTGGCGATGGCGAGGCGGGCATCGAGGTTGCTGAAGCCGGTGCGCCCGCCCCACGGATCGCCCCCGCCGGAGAGCGGACGGCGCTCGATGCGGTGGAGCACCTGGGCGGCATCGAAGCCCGCGAGGGCCCCCTTCTTGCTGGTGAGGGTGACGGTGCCGGCGAGGTGGCGGGCGATCTCCGCCACCGAGCCGCCGGAGCCCTCCAGTTCCGCCGAAAGCGTGCCGACCCCTTCGAGGCGCCGGATGTCGGCGAGGTCCCACAGGGCCTTTTCCAGGGCGAGGTCCGTGCCCTCTGCCTCGATGCGGATGGCGGCGCCGGTCTGGCCGCCGGGCGAGGTGGTGGGCAGCAGCGTGGCGGCGGCGCGCAGCATGCCGTCCCAGCCATTGGCCTGGCCGACCGCCACCACCATGCGGCCGGCGTTGAGCACCGCGCTGGCGGCCACCGTGTCGAACTGTGAGCGCTCGAAGGTGACCTGCGCGGCCGAGAGGCGCAGGTCGAGGTCGAACCGCTTGAGCAGGGTGAGGTCGATATGCTGGCGGTTCCAGTCGCGCCCGTTGCCGGAGGTCAGGTGCAGCCGCCCGTAGGGGGTGAGGTCCACCCGGTCGGCGGCGAAGGTGCCCTGGATCACCGGCCGGCCGGAGGTGAGGTCCACCACGAGGCCGCCCTCCGAGCTGTTGCCGTCGAGGGAAAAGGTGGTGTCGGCGAAAGTGGCTGCTCCGTGGTCCGCCTTGAGCGTGGCGGAGAAACGCGCCGGACCGAAGCCGCCGCTGGTGGGGGTGGGCGCGCCGATCCAGCCGAGCAGGTTCCGCAGCGAGCCCACGTCGGCGGAGAGGCTGCCCTCGGCGTAGAGGCTGTCGGTGCGGGCGGTGAGGCCGCGGAACGACAGGGTGTCGTCATCGGCCACCGCGGACAGGCGCGTCGGGGTGGGCACGCCATTGAGGAAGGCGTCGGCGTCGTCCATCAGCAGCTTGATGTCGACGTTCGCCTCGCGCCAGGAAAAGGCGGCGCCGACGGCGATGCCCTTGCCGTCGCGCACCCGGTCGAGGGTCGCGACGATGCCGCTCATCAGCTCCTGGGTGAGGCCCTCGGGCGAGCGCCAGACCACCGTGCCGTCCCTGACCCGCAGCTCCGGCAGATCGGGACCGCCGAACAGCGCGGCGAGGGGGATGGCGGGCAGGGCGCCCTTGCCGGTGAGCACCAGGGTCGGCCGCTCCAGGGTGACGTCCGCGATGGTGACGCGGCCGAGCAGCAGCGGCAGGACACGCAGGCGCGCCACCACGTCCACGGCGTCGAACGACTGGCCCTCCGGCAGCTTCACCTGGACCTTGCCGAGCATCAGGCGCGGCGAGGGAAACACGCCGATGGCGGCCTCGCCCTCGAGGGTCACGTGGTGGCCGGAGGCGCTGGAAATGGCGTCGCTGGCGGCACGCCGGACGTCGTCGGTGGGAATGATGAGGGGCAGAATCAGCAGCGCCACGAGGCCGAGCACCGCGATTCCACCCATGACCCCGGCAGCGCCCAAGGCAGCACGCCGCGTCATTTTCCTGAAGAGTGCCATCTGCGTTCGAATGCCCTGATCACATCAGGCGGGATCGTCCCGATGCCGGAATCGCCCGCGCGCCGCGAACCCGTCGATCCCCGAAAAGCCGGGGAGACCATTGCCGCGCTCTGTGTCGCTTTCAAGGCTGGGGCGGCCTGGGGGAGGCGGGGCCGCTTCGGCCGACGCGGGGCGTCGCCACCACGCCGGCAGCGGTCGCGCGGCATCGCCGGGCCCGAAGACGCGAAAAGCCCGGTGGGAGCCGGGCCTTGGATCACGAGGGAGGACGCGCGGCGAAACCGGGCGCGCCTCCGGATGGAGCCGCTGCCGCTCAGCTTTCGTCCAGCTCGCCGATGTGATGCTGGGCGTAGAGCTGGAGGCCGAGCTTGGCCACGAGATCGAGCTGGGTCTCAAGGAAGTCGATATGGCCTTCCTCGTCCGCCATCAGCTCCTCGAACAGGTCGCGGCTCGGATAGTCCTTCACGCTGTGGCAGTAGGTGGCTGCCTCCTGATACAGGGCGCGCGAATCGTACTCGGCCGCGAGATCCGCCTCGAGGATTTCCTTGACGTCCTGACCGATGCGCAGGGGGTCGAGCACCTGCATGTTCGGGAAGCCTTCGAGGAACAGAATGCGATCGGTGAACTTGTCCGCGTGGACCATCTCCTCGATCGACTCGGCCCGCCACTTCTTCGCAAGCGCCTTGTAGCCCCAATTATCCAGCATGCGGTAATGGAGCCAGTACTGGTTGATGGCGGTCAGCTCCGAACGAAGACCTCTGTTGAGGTATTCGATAACCTTCGGATCGCCTTTCATTTCATGCTCCTCATGCCTGCGAGCGTCGTGCCGTGAAGCGGCATTCGTCGTTTTATCTCGAATTACGTTTAGATAAATTCTAATGTGTCAGCAAGGCTAAAAACGCCACCCTGCCATACCAAGGCACCATAGCTTTTCCTAGCGTCAATCCGCTTGTCGCCCCGCTCGCCCTGGTTGCTATTCGGCCGCCACCACGTGTCCGGTAAGGCCTCCGGCCAGGCAATCGTCGCCGCAGTCGCCGCAGCCATGGACCTCGTCGAGGATGGCGCGGATGGTCCGGGCGCAGCGGCCGCATTGGGGGGAGCATCCGAGGCAGCGGTAGACCGCGCTCGGGGTTCGCGCGTCACCAGCGCTCGCGAGGACCTCGCGAACCTGATGCTCTGAAAAAACATTGCATGAACATACGATCATGGTGCAACCCAGATCCGCCGATTAGAAATGCTCTAAACTACTTATCTAACACGATATTTTTCGCAGATCGGGGGGCTGATCGTCAACTCCGTAGAAGCCCGGCGGTCGGCGGGACCGGCCGCTAAGCCGCGCCGTTGCTGCTCTTTTGAATCATTCCATTTTGCAATGCGGTACCAGCGTGCTGTTGCGCTGCGGCGGATTCGTCGCGCCGCACACCAGAAGCACCGGAGTGTTCGGAGGTATCCGGCCGCCTGTGCCGAGGTCTCCGCGCTGCCCAAGGCGGTCGAGTCGATGCCGCTGCCAATAGTCGCGCGGCCTGACGCCGCCGGCAGACGGGCAGCCAAGGGCGGAAGTAGCCTCAGGCAGGCCCGGAGGTCCCCCGGTAATGCTGAAAATGCATCAACCGTTCTGGAGGCGGTATGATTTTTGGTCTTTCACATTGCGATGATGGGGCCGAGGTATACTAGAATGTCGGCGGAAGAGCGGTTTCCTCCGTTACCTCCCAACGCCCGAGGAGTGACGATCATGAGCAACAAGTTCATGCCCAACCTTGAGTTGCCCGCGGAAATGCGCGCCGTGGCGGAAAAGAACGTGGCGCAGGCCCGTCAGGCCTTCGAGACGCTGTTCACCAGCGCGCGCGAAGCGGTGGGCAAGAGCGAGGGGCAGTTCGAGGAGGTGCGCAGCGGCATGCGCGACCTGCGGCAGAAGACCCTCGGCCTCATGGAAGCCAACGTGACGGCGAGCTTCGATTTCCTCAACAAGCTCGTGGCGGCCAGGAGCCCGCAGGAGATGATGAGCCTGCAGGCCGAGTTCCTGCAGAATCAGATGAAGTCCGTCACCGAGCAGGCCAAGTCCCTCGGCGAGGAGGCCAAGTCGCTGGGCGAGGCCACCGTCCGTTCTCTCGACGAGAACGCGCGCAACCTAGCCGAGCGGGTGAAGGAGCTTTCCGCCGCCGCCACCCAGCAGGCCCAGGCCGTGGCGCAGGACCTCAAGGCCATGGGCGAGGCCGTGACCCGCGACGCGAAGGCGGCCGGCGAGCAGATGGCGAGCGCGGCCGAGCAGACGTTCGATCCCAATCGTCCGCAGTGAAGCGGACCGGCATATTTTTCATTGTGCGGCGCAAAATATTTTTGCGCCGCATATGATTCCGGGTTATAAGTATAAACGGGCGGGGCCTTAGGTTCTCACCTGCTCGTTTCCAGACTTCGTGCATGTCTGCCGGTACGATGGTCTTGGTGAGACGGGCAGCGGTGCGGCCGGAAGTGCCTCGGCTCCCCATAAGATCGATCCGGACGAGATCCCGTTACAAGCGATCCCATCGGCAGATCCCATCGGCCCGAGCCCACCGAGGATGACATGAACGACAGCTTCATCAAGGCGTATCAGGACCAGATCGAAGCGGCGAAGAAGGCCTTCGCCCCTACGGGGATCCCGAGCATGGAGGTGTCTCCCGCCATTCGGGACGCCGCGCTGAAGGGGCTCGCCGCCTGCCGCGAGAACTACGAGAAGCTGAAGTCCTCCGCCGATCAGATGAACGCCGCCATGGAGGACACCTATGCCGCGGCGAGCAAGGGCGTGACCCAGTACAACACCAAGGTTCTGGACACCATCCAGACCAACATGAACACCGCGTTCGACTTCTTCAACGCTCTGCTGCACGCCCGCACCGTGGCGGAGGCGACCGAGCTCTCCACCAGCCACATGCGCAAGCAGTTCGAGGCCTTCTCGGCCCAGGCCAAGGAGCTGTCCTCCCTCGCCCAGCAGGTGGCGGCGGAATCCTCCGAGCCGCTGAAGACCGGCATGGAGAA
>JAFIHR010000285.1 GCA_017849325.1 Xanthobacter autotrophicus
ATGAAGGTCCTGCTGGTCAAGCTGTCCTCGCTCGGGGATGTGGTGCACGCCTTTCCGGCGCTCACCGATGCCGCGCGCGCCGTGCCCGGCCTTGAGCTCGACTGGGCGGTGGAGGAGGCGTTCGCGCCGGTGGCCCGGCTGCATCCGGCGGTGCGCGAGGTCATCGTCGTGCCGCTGCGGCGGCTGACGAAGGCGCCGCTTACCGGCCTGCTCGGCGCCGAGGGCCAGGGGGTCCGGGCGCGGCTCCGGGCGCGCGATTATGATGTGGTCATCGATGCGCAGGGGCTGATGAAGAGCGCTCTCGTCGCCCGTCTCGCCAGGGGCCGGCGCCACGGCTTCGACCGGGCGAGCGCGCGCGAGGCGATGGCCAGCCTCGCCTATGACGCGCGCCACCACGTGCCGGAGACGGAGCACATGGCGACGCGCATCCGCAAGCTGTTCGCAGCGGCGCTGGGCTATTCCCTGGACGGCCTTCCCGCCGATACCGGCCTGCGTCCGCAGCCGGTGGGGAAGGGGGATCCGCCGCACATGGTCTTCCTGCACGGCACCACCTGGCCCACCAAGACCTGGACGGTGGACGGCTGGCGCGACCTCGGCGCGCTGGCGGAGCAGGCGGGCTGGCGGGCGCTGCTGTTCGCCCACGGGGCGCAGGAGGAGGCCCGCGCGGCGGCCATCGCGAACGGGCGCCCCGCCATCCACGCGCTGCCGCCGCAGCCGCTCGAAACGCTGCTGCCGCTCATCCAGTCGGCGGCGGGGGTGGTGAGCGTCGATACCGGGCTCGGGCATCTGGCGGCGGCGTTCGGCGTGCCGACGGTGGGGCTCTACGGGCCGACGAATCCCACGCTCACCGGGCTTTTCGGCGCGCGGGTGCGGGAGTTCTCGTCCCGCCGGCCGTGCGCGCCGTGCGAGCGCACCTCCTGCCGCATCGCCCCGGAAACCCGGGAGGGCCCGCCCTGCCTCGCCGACATTCCGGCCGAAGCGGTGTGGCAGGCGCTCGCGGAACTGGCGGCCTGAGGCGCGGGGTGCGGGCGCGCGGCCGGTGAGCTGCCGCGCCTTCCCTGCGCCGGACGGCTCCGCTTCGCTAGAATGCGCCCTAGCGCGCGCAATAGGCGATCATGCGCCGCATGAAGCTTTCGCAGGCGTCGAGCTGGCTCGCCTCCACATATTCGTCCGCCTGATGGGCCTGGGCGATGGAGCCCGGACCGCAGACGATGGTGGGGATGTCCGCCATCTCCACGAACAGGCCGGCCTCGGTGCCGTAGGCCACCTTGGCGTGGTCGTTCCGTCCCGCCCAATGCTTGGCGAGGCTGGTGATCGGCGCATCGGGCGAGGCGGCAAAGCCGGGGATGGCCGACTTCAGCTCGAAGGAGATGCCCGCCTCGGGGGCGCGGGCCCGCATGGCCGGCTGCAGCTCGGTTGCCGCATAGGCCACCACCTCGGCGACCAGCGCATCGGCGTCGTCCTCGGGCAGGGCGCGGATCTCCCACTCCACCAGCGCATGGTCGGGCACGATGTTGAGGCTGGTGCCGCCATGCAGCACGCCCACGTGGGCGGTGGTGTAGGGCACGTCGTAGAGCTCGTCGCGCCGTCCCTCGGCGGCGAGGCGCCGGGCCAGGTCGGAGACCTTGGCGGCGAGGCGGGCGGCCGCCTCCACCGCATTCACCAGCTCCGGCGCGCGGGAGGAGTGCCCACCCCGGCCACGCACCACGGTCTGCATCGAGCGCTTGGACTTGTGGCCGATCACCACCTGCATGAGGGTGGGCTCGCCGACGATGCAGCCCTCGGCGCGATAGCCCATGGCGACCATGTGGCGCAGCAGGGGGCGCACCCCCAGGCAGCCCACCTCCTCGTCGTAGGAGAAGGCGAGGTGGATCGGGCGCGTCAGTCCTTCCGCCTGCATCTCCGGCACGAGGCCGAGGCAGACGGAGAGGAAGCCCTTCATGTCGCAGGTGCCCCGGCCGAACAGGCGGCCGCCGCGCTCTTCGAGACGGAAAGGGTAGGAGGTCCAGTCCTGCTCATCCACCGGCACAGTGTCCATGTGGCCGGAGAGGATGATGCCGGCTCCCTCGCGCGGGCCGATGGTGGCGATGAGGTTGGCCTTGCCGCCGTCCTCGTCCACCACCCGTTCGAACGGAATGTCGCGGGCGCGGAAGAAGGCCTCGATCTCCTCGACCAGGGGCAGGTTGGAATTGCGGCTGGTGGTATCGTGGGAAATCAGGCGGTCGAGCCAGTCCAGCGTGAGGGGGGCCGGCATGGGGCGGCAATCTCCTGAAGGTGCAATGGGCCTGTGAGGCAATCGAGCTGTGGGCCACTATAGCCGCGGATGGCACCGCCCGCCGAGGGGCCGGGCGAATTTCCCCGCCGGCGATGCGGGCAGGTGCGGCGCAGCACGGCTGGAGCGTGGCCATGCGGACCTGCATGGGTGATGCGCGTTTGCGTTCTGGCGAAAGCGCTTGCGCGGGCCGCAACACCGCCCATATGCAGGTCTGCGCAAAATGGCGGTTCATCGCCTCCAGTGTGTGGTATTTTGATATCACGCTCACACGGCTTCGGCGTCTGGCCGCACGCGACGGCGCAGAAGCGCGGAGCGGGTGCAACAAATGTAGGGCTGATGCAGGTGCTCCTGTCCAACCGTGCTGCGACCTCGGCAAACGTGAAGGTTCACCGCATTCCGGCCCTGCCGGACGGCGTGCGGATCTATGCCGTCGGGGACATCCACGGCCGCCTCGACCTGCTGAAGGTCATTCACCAGGCGATCGATGACGACCAGGAGTTGCACGGCGCGGCGCACTGCATCGAGGTTTATCTCGGCGACTATGTGGATCGCGGGCCGGATTCGTGCGGCGTGATCGACGCCCTCATGGCGCGGCGCCAGGATCACGATGTGGTCTGCCTGTCGGGCAATCACGAGTCGGTCTTCGTGGACAGCCTCTCCTCGCCGGACATCTTCGCGCGCTGGCTGAAGATGGGCGGCTTCGAGACCGTGCTCTCCTATGTCCGCGACGCCGACGGCGGCGGGTCGCTGGCGCGCCCGGTGCCAAGCCGGGACGAGCGCGCTCTGTGGCACCTCTGGCGGGAGGTGGCGCGGCCGGAGCACGCGGATTTCCTGCGCGGCCTCGACACGCGCTATTCCTGCGGCGGCTATGTCTTCGTGCATGCGGGGCTGCGGCCCGGCATCCCGCTGGAGGCGCAGCGCCGCGAGGACATGATGTGGATCCGCCACGAGTTCCTGAACTACCAGCGCCCGTTCGACGCCTTCGTGGTGCACGGCCACACGCCGGTGGCCCGCCCCGATATCCAGAGCAACCGCATCAACATCGATACCGGCGCCTATGCGACCGGGCACCTGACCTGCCTGGTGCTCGAAGGCATCGATCGCTACATGATCCTGACCGACGGCTACGAGGCCTGAGGCTGGTTTCATGCTTAGCCGGGCAGGTACCCCTCCGGCCTTCTGTATTCAGCTTCGGACCATTGGTGTTTCCGCATCCGCGCGTCTCATATGACTTGACGTGTTCCTGACGTGTTGCCTTTCATGCGGTAATAATGTAGTGCATATCCACGCGCGAATCGATATTGATGCCGAAGTGACG
>JAFIHR010000286.1 GCA_017849325.1 Xanthobacter autotrophicus
AAGGCGCGGATCAGCGCCCGCGCCAGCTCTGTCTTGCCCGCCCCGAGGTCGCCCGAGAGGGTGATGACGTCGCCCTTGCCGAACCAGGCGGCGAGCAGCGCCCCGAGCCGCTCGGTGTCCTCGCGATCGCCGAGCGTCACCTCATAGGTGTCGGCCCGGCCGGCGATCCGCTGGATGTACGCGCTCATGCGGCCGCCTCTTTCCCGGCGGCCGTCCGGTCCGCCGTCCTGGTCCCGCCGGATGCGGCGCCCGACGCCGCAAGGCCGGCCGTTTCGCGGTGCGGCGGGCCATCCACCGGGAAGATGCAGGTGGCGATGGTGCCGCCCCCGCGCGCCGGCGCGACGCTCACCGTGCCGCCGTGCAGTTCCACGAAGGAGCGCACGATGGCGAGGCCGAGGCCGGCGCCGCGATGGCGCGGGCTCGCCGCACGGCTCTCGAAACGCTCGAACAAGGTGCTCGCCACCTCGTCCGGCACGCCGGGACCCTGGTCGCGCACCGTGAGCACGAGGTCGGCGCCGCGCCGCGCCGCCCCGAGCGTCACCTGCGCCCCCCGCGGCGAGACGGCGATGGCATTGGCGAGCAGGTTGAACAGGATCTGCCGCACCCGGCGCGCATCGGCGGTGAAGCCGCCGATCTCGTCCGGCGCGGCGATGGCGAGCACGACGCCGCCCTCGTCGAGCTGGTCGTGCACCGCCTCGGCCACCTGATCGAGCAGCGGCCGCACCTCCACCCGGTCGAGGTCCAGCTCCATGGCGCCGGCATCGACGGTGGCGAGGTCGAGGATATCGTCGATCAGCGAGCGCAGCACGTCGGAGGACTGGCGCATGTGGTCGAGATAGGTGCGCTGGCGCTCCTCCAGCGGGCCGGCGAGACCCTCGCGCAGCATGTCCGCATAGCCCATCAGCGTGTTGAGCGGGGTGCGCAGGTGATAGGAGACATGGCCGACGAAGGCGTTCTTCAGCTTGTCGGCGGCCTCCAGCGCCTCGGCCCGCTCCTCCAGCGCCCGCTGCACCTGCACGCTGTCGGTGACATCGCGGAAGGTCACGAGGGTGCCGCCGTCGGGCAAAGGCTGGGCGGCGCCGTCGAGCACCCGCCCGTCGGCGCGCTCCAGGCGGAGCTTGGCCGCCTCGCGCCGCTCCAGCGCCGTCACCACGTTGCGGATGCGCGAGAACACGCCGGTCTCGCCGTGCAGCGGGCGGCACATGGCGGCCACCGCATCGATATGGGGCTTGTCGCCGAGCAGGTGGGCGTCCAGCGACCACAAGGCGAGGAAGGCTTCGTTATAGAGGTGCAGCCGGCCGTCCGAGGCGAACACCGCCACCGCCTCGGCGAGCCCGTCCAGCGTCTCGCCCTGGATGCGGATCAGGCTGTTGTAGCGGCTTTCCAGCGCCACATGCTCGGACAGGTCATCGAACAGATAGGTGACGCCGCCCTCCGCATTGGGGGTGATGACCACCCGCAGCATCTGCCCGCCGGGCAGATGCCACCAGTCGTTCACCGGCTCGATGGCGCGATAGGCGTCGCGCAGCTGCGCCCGCCAGGCGCGGAAATCGGCCTGCTCGGGCACCTTGCGGCGGATGCGCAGGGTCTCCAGGATCTCGCTGTCCGAGGGGCGCTGGTCGAGGAAGCCCGGGGACAGGCCGAACAGGCGCTCATAGGCGGCATTGTGGAACACGAGGCGCTCGTCGGCCCCGAAGATGGCCACCGCCGTGGTGAGCTGGTCGAGGGTGCGGCGGTGGGCGGCCACCACGCGCTGGGTCTCGGCCTTGGCGGCCTCCTCCTCGGTGGCGTCGATCGCGATGCCGGCCGCGCCGGATGCGGTGGCCACCTCCACTACGTCGAGCAGGCGCCGCTGGCCATGGGCGACGGCGCGGACGCGGCCACGATAGGTGCCGCCCTCCCGCTCGGCGCCGGCGGCGGCGTCGCGGGCCTTCTGATCCAGAAGCTCGAGGCCGCGGGAGCGGGCGTCGGCCACATCGGCGGCGCCCACGGCGGAGAGGAAGGCGGGATTGGCCATGCCCAGCCCCCCGTCCGCGCCGCGCGTCCAGACCGCCGCGGGCAGGACGTCGAGCAGAGCGGCGAAGGCGCCGCCGGCCGGGGTCGTCGCGCCTTCCACCTGGGGGCGCAGCAGAAGCAGGCGCGCCTCGCTCGCCCGCCGCCCCTCGGCATGGAACGACCGGCCATCCTGCGCCGTGCAGGTGAAGGTGAAGGTGGACGCCTCGGGGCTCCAGCGCAGCAAAGCGGCATCGAGCCGTTCCGCCGCCTCGCCGCCGAGGAGATCGGGCACACCGCGCTCCGGCAGGCCGAGGACCTGCGGCGGCGTGCCGGGGCGCAGCCAGATCACGGCGTAGGGCGCATCCTGGCAGGCGAGCGCCTTGAAGACCTGACCCTCGGCGCGGGCCTCGGCGGCGCCTCGCGCCACGGCGCGCACCTGATCGGCCGCCTCGGTGGCCGCCCGCCGCGCGGCCGCCGCCTGCCGCGCCGCGTTGACGAGGAGACCCGCGGCACCGGCGGCGCCGAGGCCGAGCAGCATCAGCAGGCCCCCCTCCCCGCCGAGAAGGCCGAGGGGAAGGATCGGCGCGAGGGACAGCAGGACAGGCCCGGAAGCCGGCGCGCCGGCGCGGGAGACCACGGCACGGGGAAGCGACACGGCAACCGTCCGCCCCACGCGGAAGGGCCGGCCGGCGAACAGAGTCGGGCGCCCCGCCCCCGGCACGGCCGTGGGGGCGGCAGCACGCGGCGCGCCCGTGCCGCGGCTTCGTGACCTGCGGACGCGCTCCGCCATTCGCCCCGCTTCCTCGTCCCCTCGCCGGAAGGCGCAGCCCGTCGCAGACGCGCCTCGCGAATCAGTGAAACTTTACCGGAGGGCACGGAGCGGTAGAAGGGCCGACGCCGGGTTCGGAGGAGCGATCCCGCTGAAA
>JAFIHR010000287.1 GCA_017849325.1 Xanthobacter autotrophicus
ACCCCATAGGCCATGGCGAACAGGAGGCTGTCCTTGAGGATCGTTCGGTAGGAAGTCATGGCTCACCATTCGATAACTTCCACCGAATTTATCGGATATCTGTGATTTGCACAAATATCATTTTTTGTACGTTAAATAGCTCCCGCTCCCTCACCGTCCTTCGAACTTTGGCGCGCGCTTGCCCACGAAGGCGGCCGCGCCCTCGGCGAAATCCCGCGTCCCGGCGCAGCCGACAAAGGCATCGCGCTCGGCGCCGAGCTGGTCCGTGAATGAGGTCGAAAAAGACTGCCGCAGCAGCCGCTTGACGGCGCCGAAGGCCTGCGTCGGACCGCTTGCGAGATCGCGCGCGAGGCGCTCCGTTTCCGCCTCCAGATCGGCCAGCGGCACCACCTTGTTGACGAGGCCGAGGCGCAGGGCCTCGTCCGCCTCGATCACCTCGGAGAGCAGGGCGAGGCCCAGCGCCCGGCGCAGACCTACCATGCGCGGCAGGGAGAAGGTGGAGCCGCCGTCGGGGCTCGTGCCGATGCGGGAATAGGCGAGACTGAGGCGCGTATCGTCGGCGGCGATGGCGATGTCGGCGGCCAGCGCCACCGAGAGGCCGCCGCCCGCCACCGCGCCCTTCAGGCTGGCGATGACCGGAGCCCGGAACCCCACCAGGGCCTCCAGCGCCTTATGGAAGGGATTGATGAGGGTGGCGACCACCTGCGGCGCCGTCTCGCCCGCCGCATGGAAGCGGCCCACGTCGCCACCGGCGAGGAAGGCGCGCCCCTCCCCCGAGAGCACGACGGCGCGCACGCTGTCATCGGCCACCACCCGGTCGACCGCCGCCTTGAAGGCGAGGATGGTGGCCTCGTCCAGGGCGTTCAGGACCTTGGGACGGTTGAAGCGGATGCGGGCGATGCCCTCGCTCACCTCGACCAGGAGGGTCGCGGCTTCGGCGGAAGCGGCGGCGGACGCGGCGGAATTCGACATGGGCGCTCCTCTTATGGGTCGCCCGGCCGGAAACGATCGCGGCGGGGCGGACGGTTCGGTCAATGTTGCCGCGCCGTCCGCCGCTCACAAGGCCCCCGCGCGGCGCGCCCCGCGGGTTTCGTCGTCAAATAGGTGAATCTACCTCAAGCGGGAACAGGATCCCGGCCTCGCGCAGATAGACCTCCAGCGCGGCGATGGAGGCGGTCAGGTCGCCGGTGGTGTCCACCACCACCTCGGGCTCCACCGGCTCCTCGTAAGGCGCGCTGATGCCGGTGAAATTGGCGATCTCGCCGCGCCGCGCCCGGGCATAATGGCCCTTGGGGTCGCGCCCCTCGCACACCTCGAGCGAGGCGCGCACGAACACCTCGTGGAACAGCGTGCCGCCCACCTCGCGGGCCCGCGCCCGGTCGGCCCGGGTGGGCGAGACGAGGGCGACGATGGCCACATGGCCGTTCTGGGCGAGGAAGGCCGCCACGTTGGCCACCCGGCGGATGTTCTCCGAACGCTCGTCGGCGGTGAAGCCGAGGTCGGAATTCAGCCCGGTGCGCAGGGTGTCGCCATCGAGGAACACCGGCGCGCCGCCGAAATCGAACACCCGGCGCTCCAGCGCCCGCGCCAGGGTGGACTTGCCGGCGCCCGGCAGCCCGGTGAGCCACAGCACCGCGCCGCGATGACGATGGCGCGCCACCCGCTCGGCGAGGGTGACCGCCGAATCCACCGCCACAACGGGACCGCGCTTCTCCTCGGTGATGCTGGCCTCGCGCGCCGAATGCAGCACGATGCCGCCGCCGCAGATGCGCCGGTCGCGCTCCACCACGATGCGGCCGGTCAGCGGATTGAAATGATAGGGGTCCACCGGCAGCGGCCGGCGCAGGCGGATCTCCACCTCACCCACATGGTTGCGGCCGAGGGTGGCCTGGCTCTCGGTGGTGAGATTGGCCGGGTCCACCGCGCTCGCCACGGCGCTCACCACGCCCGGGGCGGCGGCGGTGGCAAGGCGCACCACCACGGGATCGCCCGGCTTCAGCTCCGTCTGGTCGAGCCAGAACACGCGCGCCTGAAGGCTCTTCGCCGCGCGCGGGCGCTGGTCGCCGTGGGCCGCCACGTCGCCGCGGGTGACGAAGATCTCCTTGTCGAGGGTGATTCCCACCGACTGGCCCGCCTCGGCCGTGCGCGGCGCCGGGCCGGGCCACGCCTCGATGGAGCGGATCCGCGCGGAGGCGCCGGAGGGCTCGAACACCAGCTCGTCACCCGCCGCGAGCCGCCCGCTCTCGATCCGCCCGGCGATGATGCGCCGCTCGTCGAACTTGTAGACCGCCTGCACCGGAAAGCGCAGCGGCAGGGCCGAGAGGGTAGGCGGCGCGGTGAAGGCGTCGAGCGCCTCGATCACGGTGGGCCCGTCGTACCACGGCAGGCGCGCGGTGCGCTCGGCGATGAAGTCGCCGTCGCGGGCCGAGACCGGGATCACCGCGCTCGGCATCAGGCCGAAGCTGCCGAGGTAGGTCTTCACGTCGGACTCGATGGCGGCGAACACGGCCCGGTCGAAGCCGACGCGGTCCATCTTGTTCACCACCACCGCCACCTGGCGCAGGCCGAGCAGGTGCAGCAGGAAGGCATGGCGCCGGGTCTGCTCGCGCACCCCCTCGCCGGCGTCCACCAGCAGCACGGCGGCATCGGCCTGGGCGGCGCCGGTGACCATGTTGCGCAGGAATTCCACGTGGCCGGGCGCGTCGATCAGCACATAGTCGCGCGCCTTGGTGGCGAAGCGGATCTGGCTGGTGTCCACGGTGATGCCCTGGTCGCGCTCGGTCTGCAGGGCATCGAGCAGGAACGACCATTCGAACGGCATGCCGCGCCGCGCGGCCACGGCCTTCAGCATCTCCAGCTTGCCGTCGGGCAGCGAGCCGGTCTCGTGCAGCAGGCGGCCGACCAGGGTGGATTTGCCGTGATCCACATGGCCGACGATGACGATGCGCAGCAGTTCCCGTTCGATCGGGGTGGCGCCGGAAGCGGGGGCGAGCGGCAAGGCGGACATCAAGAACTCTCTTCGCTTAAAGCATCAGGGGCGATCGACGGCGGGCGGCGGCTCACAGATAGCCGGCCGCGCGCAGCCGCTCGAAGGCGTCTTCCGATTCATGGTCCATGGCGCGGCCGGAGCGCTCGGGCGTCTTGGTCACGGCCAGTTCGGCGATGATCTCGTCCACCGTCGCGGCGTCGGAGGGCACCGGGAAGGTGATGTCCTGATCGCCCAGCGAACGGTAGCGCTTGCCGTCCTTCGACAGATAGAGCGGGATGATCGGAATGCTCTCGCGCCGCGTGTAGGTCCAGATGTCCATCTCGGTCCAGTGCAGGATGGGATGGATGCGCACATGGGCGCCGGGGGTCAGCGCCGTGTTGTACTGGTCCCAGAATTCCGGCGGCTGCTCCTGCACGTTCCAGGCGCCGTCGGTGCCGCGCGGCGAGAAGAAGCGCTCCTTGGCGCGGGTCGGCTCCTCGTCGCGGCGGATGCCGGCGACCACGCCGTCGAAGCCGTGCTTGGCCAGCGCCATGCGCAGCCCTTCGGTCTTGCGCGCGGCGGAGCGGGCGGCCGGCGGCAGGGTCGGGTCGGTGCTCTCGATGGGCGGGCAGTCCTCGACGATGAGGTCGAGATCCCAGGCCTTCGCGTATTGGTCGCGGAAGGTATACATCTCGGGGAACTTGCGGCCGGTGTCCACGTGCATCACCGGGAACGGCAGCTTGCCGAAGAAGGCCTTGCGGGCCAGGTGGATCATCACGTTGGAGTCCTTGCCCAGGGACCACAGCATGGCCACCTTGCGAAGCTGGGCGAAGGCTTCCCGGAAAATGAAGATACTCTGCGCTTCCAGCGCATCGAGGCGTGTCATTCCAGATCCTCAATGATGCCGCCCGCGCGGCATCCCATTTGCCCGGGCAGGCGCGAAGGGGGCCTCATCCCCGCTCCGCAACACCCCTTGGGCGCTGATCATGGCAAGCCCGCGGCTCGCCGCTCCTGATTTTTCGGGCCGCCCGGCCCGCAACGGCCGCGAATGGCGCCGGATGTCAAGTCCAAAATCCGCCGGCCGAGCCGCGCTGCTGCACCGCACACGGTTCCGATCGGGCGCCATATACACATCTAAAATTTGTGTTTAAATTCCAATTGCACATGAATGATCGTTATTTTAACTTGTATTCCACGTCAACCGGCTTATTTAACGTCCATACCATGTTGTTGGGCCGCGCCATGGCCCTCGGGAGCTGCCCTCATGACCTCGCCGCTGCAACGCAAGCTGAAGATCTCCGGCCCCACCGTCATCACCGCCAACCGGCTGGCCGACGGCGCCGTGGTGTGGCTCGCCAACGACGGGCGCTGGGCCGAGACGCTCACCCGCGCCAATGTGGTGACCACCAGCGAGGAGGCCCTGCGCCTGCTCGACATCGCCCATGGCGACGAGCGCGAGGCGGTGGGCGCCTACCCGGCCGCGGTGGCGCTGGCCAAGGACGGCACGCCGCAGCCCGCCACCCTGCGCGAGAAGATCCGCTCCTCCGGCCCCACCATCGCCTTCCAGGCGACGGCCTGAGCCGCGCAGCCCGACGGGACGAGCCTTCAAAAATGTACATTCACGACGAATTCGACCGCACCTTCCTGAAGGAGCGCGTCGCCGAGTTCCGCGATCAGGTGGCCCGCCGCCTCTCCGGCGAATTGACCGAGGAGGAGTTCAAGATGCTCCGCCTCATGAACGGCGTGTATCTCCAGCTCCATGCCTACATGCTGCGGGTGTGCATTCCCTACGGCACGCTGGCCTCGAAGCAGCTCAGGGCGCTCGCCCGGGTGGCGCGGCGCTACGACAAGGGCTACGGCCACTTCACCACGCGGCAGAACATCCAGTTCAACTGGATCAAGCTCGCCGAGCTGCCCGACGCCATGGCCGAGCTGGCCGAGGTGGGCATCCACGGCATCCAGACCTCGGGCAACTGCATCCGCAACACCACCACCGATGCCTTCGCCGGCGCCGCGCCCGACGAGATCGAGGATCCGCGCCTCTACGCGGAAGTGATCCGGCAGTGGTCCACCCTGCACCCCGAGTTCACCTACCTGCCGCGCAAGTTCAAGATCGCCATCTCGGCCGCCACCCACGACCGCGCCGCCATCCGGGTGCATGACGTGGGCCTGCGCCTGCATAAGAAGGACGGCAGGACCGGCTTCGAGGTGATGGTCGGCGGCGGTCTCGGCCGCACCCCCTATATCGGCCAGACCATCCGCGAGTTCCTGCCGAAGGAGGATCTGCTCACCTATCTGGAAGCGATCCTGCGCACCTACAATCTCGGCGGCCGGCGCGACAACATCTACAAGGCGCGCATCAAGATCCTGGTCCACGACCTCGGCGCCGAAGCCTTCGGCAAGCTGGTCGAGGAGGAATGGGCGAAGATCAAGGACGGCGCGCTGAAGCTCGACGAGGCGGGCCTTGCCGCGATCCGCGCGCACTTCCACACCCCTGACCTGCCCGCCCTGCCCGAGAAGCCGGCGGTGCTGGCGGACGCGCTCAAGGACCCCGCCTTCGCCCGCTGGCATGCCCAGTCGGTGACGGCGCACAAGGTGCCCGGCCACGCCATCGTCACCCTGTCGCTGAAGCCGGTGGGCGGTCCGCCCGGCGACTGCACCGCCGACCAGATGGACGCCATCGCCGACCTCGCCGATGCCTATTCCCACGGCGAGGTGCGCGTCGCCCACGAGCAGAACCTCGTCTTCCCCCATGTGCGCCAGCAGGACCTGCCGGCGCTGTGGGGCAAGCTTGAGGCGCTGGGCGTCGCCACCCCCAACGTCGGTCTCGTGACCGACATCATCTCCTGCCCCGGGCTGGACTACTGCGCGCTCGCCAACACCCGCTCCATCCCCATCGCGCAGCAGATCACGGAACGTTTCGCCGACCCGGAGCGCATCGCCGACATCGGCCTGCTGCACGTCAACATCTCCGGCTGCATCAATGCCTGCGGCCACCATCACGTGGGCCATATCGGCATCCTCGGCGTGGAGAAAAAGGACCAGGAGTTCTTCCAGATCACCCTCGGCGGCAAGGGCAACGCCAAGGCCCGCCTCGGCGAGCTGATCGGCCCCGCCATCCCCGAGACCGAGGTGGTGGATGTGGTGGAGCGCCTCGTCGACACCTACCTCTCGCTGCGCACCGGCCCCGGCGAGACCTTCATCGCCGCGGTGGAGCGCCTCGGCGTCGAGCCGTTCAAGGACAGTGCCTATGCCCCTCGTTAAGAACGGCGCCCCCGCCGCCGATGTCTATGTGCGGGTCGCCGACGGCGACGCCCTCCCCGATGCGCCGGTGATCGTCTCGGCCGACCGGCTCCTCGCCGAGGCCCACGCCCTCGCCGCCCGCGGTGGCGCCCTGGGCGTCGCCTGGCCCAACGATCGCGACGTGGCTGAGCTGGTGCCGCATTTGCCGCAGCTCTCCCTGGTCGCCCTCGTCTTCCCGAAGTTCCGCGACGGGCGCGCCTTCAGCCAGGCCCGCCTGCTGCGCGAGCGCTACGGCTACACCGGCGAATTGCGCGCCACCGGCAACGTGCTGCGCGACCAGCTGCTGATGATGGTGCGCTCCGGCTTCGACGCCCTCGAGGTGGAGAAGCCCGCCGATGCGGCCGCCTTCGGCAAGGCGCTGGCGAGCTATTCGGTGTTCTACCAGCCCACCGGCGACGGGCGCCGGCCGGTCGCGGCGCTGCGCCGCGCGCGGGTGGCGGCGGAGGCGGCGTCATGACGGAGGCGCCCGACACCCTCCCGTCCGATTCCGGCGCCCTGGCGCCCGAGATCGCGGCCCTCGCCGCGCGCCTGGAGCAGGCCGCGCCGCTGGAGATCATCGCCGCCGGCCTTGGCGCCTTTCCCGGCCGCATCGCCGCGGTATCGTCCTTCGGCACCGAATCGGTGGTGCTGCTGCACATGATCGCCGAGGTGAATGCGGCCACGCCCATCATCTTCCTCGATACCGGGCACCTCTTCCCCGAGACGCTCACCTATCGCGACACCCTGATCGAGCGCCTGAAGCTCACCGGCGTCCTGACCGTCCAGCCCGATCCGGCCGCCCTCGCCGCGCGCGATCCCGACACCGCCTTGTGGTCGGACAATCCCGACGCCTGCTGCGCCGTGCGCAAGGTGGAGCCGCTGGCCCGCGCCCTTTCGCCCTTCGCCGCCTGGATCAACGGGCGCAAGCGCTATCAGGCCGCCACCCGTGCCGCCATCGCGGCGGTGGAGGCGGACGGACCGCGGGTGAAATTCAATCCGCTCGCCGCCATGGGGCGCGAGGACCTGCTCGCCTACATCCGCGCCAACGACCTGCCGGCGCACCCGCTGGAACGCTTCGGCTTTCCCTCCGTCGGCTGCATGCCCTGCACCAGCCGGGTGGCGGATGGCGAGGATTCCCGGTCCGGCCGCTGGCGCGGCAAGGCCAAGACGGAATGCGGAATCCACACCGCCCCAGCGTTATAATTTTAATTCTATAGATTTTGTTGTTTAAATGATTGACCCCCGGATGGCGCGATGTCATCGTTGCGCCATCGAATATGCACCGCCCTCCGGAGCGGGTCGCGGCCGGGTCCACGCCCCGCCGCGTTCGCCCAAGGGTTCATTGTCGGAGGTCCTGATGTTCGCTCGATCCGCACCGTCCGAGGCCCAGCGCCTCGCCGCTCCCCGGCGCGCCGCCGGCGGTGCTCTTCTGCGCGCAGCAGTCCGCACCCTGGGCGGCGCGGCGCTCGGGCTGGTGCTTACGGCCGGGGCCGCCACGGCCGCCGACGTGACCCTGCTCAACGTCTCCTACGACCCCACCCGCGAGCTTTACACCGAGGTGAACAAGGCGTTTGCGGCGGACTGGGCGAAGACGCACCCCGACGACACCCTCACCATCCGCCAGTCCCATGGCGGCTCGGGCAAGCAGGCCCGCTCGGTGATCGACGGGCTGCAGGCGGACGTGGTGACCCTCGCCCTCGCCTATGACATCGACGCCGTCGCCAAGAAGGGCCTCATCGCCGCCGACTGGCAGAAGCGCCTGCCGGACAATGCCGCCCCCTACACGTCGACCATCGTGTTCCTTGTGCGCAAGGGCAATCCGAAGAACATCAAGGACTGGAACGACCTCGCCCGTCCCGGCATCCAGGTGGTGACGCCCAATCCCAAGACCTCCGGCGGCGCGCGCTGGAACTATCTCGCCGCCTGGGGCTATGCCCTGAAGCAGAGCGGCGGCGACGAGGCGAAGGCCAAGGACTTCGTGAAGGCCGTCTTCAAGAACGCCCCGGTGCTCGACACCGGCGCGCGCGGCTCCACCGTCACCTTCGTGGAGCGCGGCATCGGCGACGTGCTCATCGCCTGGGAGAACGAGGCCTATCTCTCGGTGAACGAGCTCGGCCCCGACAAGTTCGACATCATCACCCCGTCCGTCTCCATCCTCGCCGAGCCGCCGGTGGCGGTGGTGGACCAGGTGGTGGACAAGAAGGGCACGCGGGCGGTGGCGGAAGCCTATCTGAAGTTCCTCTATACCGCCGAGGGCCAGGAGCTCGCCGCCAAGAACTACTATCGC
>JAFIHR010000288.1 GCA_017849325.1 Xanthobacter autotrophicus
GCCATCCGCGTGCCCAAGGGCGTGATCGGCGTGGTGTGCCCCTGGAACGCGCCCTTCCTGCTGATGACCTGGAAGGTGGGGCCCGCGCTCGCCTGCGGCAACGCCGTGGTGGTGAAGCCCTCCGAGGAGACCCCCCTCACCGCCACCCTGCTGGGCGAGGTGATGAACACCGTTGGCATCCCCAAGGGCGTCTACAACGTGGTGCACGGCTTCGGCCCGGCGTCCGCCGGCGCCTTCCTCACCGAGCACCCGAAGGTCGATGCCATCACCTTCACCGGCGAGACCCGCACCGGTGCCGCCATCATGAAGGCGGCCTCCGACGGCATGCGTGATGTCTCCTTCGAGCTGGGCGGCAAGAATGCCGGCATCGTCTTCGCCGATTGCGATTTCGACGCCGCGGTGGACGGCATCTTCCGCTCGGGCTTCCTCAATTCCGGGCAGGTCTGCCTCGGCACCGAGCGGGTCTATGTGGAGCGGCCCATCTTCGAGCGCTTCGTCGCCGCGCTGAAGGAGAAGGTGGAGACGGTCAAATTCGGCCGTCCCGAGGACGCGGGGACCACCTACGGCCCGCTCATCAGCCACGAGCATCTGGGCAAGGTGCTCTCCTACTACAAGAAGGCCGTGGAAGAAGGCGCCACCGTGGTCACCGGCGGCGGCGTGCCCGCCATGCCGGAGGACCTGAAGGACGGCGCCTGGGTGGAGCCCACCATCTGGACCGGCCTGCCCGAGACCGCCTCGGTGGTGCAGGAGGAGATCTTCGGCCCGTGCTGCCACATCCGCCCGTTCGACGACGAGGCGGAGGTGGTGGAGCTCGCCAACGCCACCGAATACGGCCTCTCCACCACCGTGTGGACCCGCGACCTCGCCCGCGCCCATCGGGTGGCGGCGCAGATCGACGTGGGCATCGCCTGGATCAATTCCTGGTTCCTGCGCGACCTGCGCACCGCGTTCGGCGGCGCCAAGCAGTCGGGCATCGGCCGCGAAGGCGGCGTGCACTCGCTCGAATTCTATACCGAGCTGCGCAATGTCTGCGTCAAGCTGTGAGGCCGGCATGACCCCGGAGAAGATCACCCTCTACGGCGACGAGCTGTTCGCCGCCTTCCGCGAGCGCCGCACCATCGCTCCCCTGCTCGTCCGCGAGCCGGAGATCACCCTCGATGATGCCTATCGCATCCAGGAGCGCTATGTGGCGCGCCGGGTGGGGGCGGGCGAAAAGGTCGTCGGCAAGAAGATCGGCGTCACCTCCAAGCCGGTGCAGGACGCCCTCGGCGTCTACCAGCCGGATTTCGGCATCCTGCTGTCGGGCATGGTCCATGAGGACGACGCCACCATCGATCTTTCCGGCCTCATCCAGCCCAAGGCGGAGGCGGAGCTCGCCTTCGTGCTGAAGCACGATCTCACCGGCCCCGGCATCACCGCCATGGATGTGATCCACGCCACCGATTACGTGCTGCCCTGCTTCGAGATCGTGGATTCCCGCATCACGGACTGGCAGATCAAGATCCAGGACACGGTGGCCGACAACGCCTCCTGCGGCGTCTATGCCCTCGGCAAGGACCGGGGCGACCCGCGCAAGCTCGACATCACCCTCGCCGGCATGGTGGTGGAGAAGAATGGCGAGGTGATCTCCACCGGCGTCGGCGCGGCGGTGCAGGGCTCGCCGGCCAATGCCGTGGCCTGGCTCGCCAACACCCTGGGCGTGCTCGGCATTCCCTTCAAGGCGGGCGAGGTGATCCTGTCCGGCTCCCAGTCGGCCCTCATTCCCGTCACCGACGGCGACGAACTGGTCTGCACCGTGGGCGGCCTCGGCAGCTGCCGGGTGCGCTTTTCCGGAAAGGCCATCGCATGAGCGCGACCCTCGCCCTCTCCCGCGAGGACATCGTGCGGCTCTGCGAGCGCGTGGAAGGCGCGCAGGAGCGGGCCTACGGCATCCCCAAGCTGACCGATGAATATCCTCAGATGACCATCGCCGACGGCTATGCGGTGCAGAGCGAGCTGCGCAAGCGCTACATCGCGAAGGGCCATCGCCTGGTGGGCTGGAAGGCCGGCCTCACCTCCAAGGCGAAGATGAAGCAGATGGGCGTCAGCGTGCCCTCCATCGGCTTCCTCACCGACCGCATGGCGCGGCCGGAGAATTCCGCCGTCACCACCTCCGACCTCGTGCATCCGCGGGTCGAGTGCGAGGTGGCCTTCGTCATGAAGGCGGACCTCAAGGGCCCCAACTGCACGGCGAAGGACGTGCTCGCCGCCACCGATTACGTGCTCCCCGCGCTGGAGATCATCGATTCCCGCTTCTCCGGCTTCAAGTTCGACCTGCCGAGCGTAGTGGCCGACAACGGCTCCTCCGCCCGCTTCGTCGGCGGCGGGCGGGCGCGCTATCCGGACGAGCTCGACCTGCGCACGCTGGGCGTGGTGCTGGAGAAGAACGGCGAGATGGTCGCCATGGGGGCATCGGCCGCCGTGCTCGGCCACCCCGCCGAGGCCATCGCCATGCTGGTGAACATCCTCGACGAGCTGGGCGAGACCCTGCCCGCCGGCAGCTTCGTCATGAGCGGCGGCATCACCGCGGCCATTCCCGTGAAGCCGGGCGACCACATGCTCGC
>JAFIHR010000289.1 GCA_017849325.1 Xanthobacter autotrophicus
CTCGGGCAGCCTCGACAAGGCGGCGGTGAAGGGCGTGGTGCGGGCCGACGGGCTCAAGAGCCTTGCGCGCATGATGGACGACGTGGGCACCATCCAGGCCAAGGCCGGCACCCGCGCGGCGCTGGAGGGGCTGAAGGTGGCGGATAACAGCCGCGACCTTGCCCGCGTCGCCCGCCTCGCCGAGGCGAGGGGCGGGCAGACCCTCGCCATCCTGAAGAGCCTCGGGCGTGGCGCCATCGCCATGACCGGGGCGCTGCTGAAGCTGGTGTGGTGGGGGGCGCTCGCGCTCGTCTATCTCTACGTGCTGGTGTCGTCCTTCAACGCCTTCTGCGTGTCCTGCGCGCGGCCGCTGTGGCGGCGCTCGCCGGGCAAGCGGCGCGCCGGCGGCACCTGTGCGGTGCCGGCGGCATCCGGCCCCACGGCACCCTTGGCAGCGCGCGGATGAGCTTCTAGGGTCCGCGCCGCCACCGTCATCCGCCCGCGTTTCCGTGCCGGCCCGCTGAAGGTCTCCCATGCCCCAATTCACTTCCGACGGCATCGACATCGCCTACCTCGACGAGGGCGCGGGCGATCCGGTGCTGCTGATCCACGGCTTCGCCTCCAACAAGGAGATCAACTGGGTCGGCCCCTCCTGGTTCAAGACCCTGACCGAGGCCGGCTACCGGGTGATCGCCTTCGACCACCGCGGGCACGGGGCCTCGGGCAAGGTCTACGATCCGGCGCTCTACAACACCGTCCGCATGGCCGAGGATGCGGCGCGCCTGCTTGCCCATCTCGGCATCGAGCGGGCCGATGTGATCGGCTATTCCATGGGCGCGCGGGTGGGCGCCTACATGGCGCTGTTCTTTCCCGAGAAGGTGCGCTCGCTGGTGCTGGGCGGGCTCGGCATCCACCTCGTGGACGGGGTCGGCCTGCCGCAGTCCATCGCCGATGCCATGGAGGCGCCGAGCCTCGAGGCGGTGACCGATCCCATGGGCAGGATGTTCCGCTCCTTCGCCGATGCCAACAGGCAGGACCTGAAGGCGCTGGCCGCCTGCATCCGCGGCTCGCGGCAGGTGCTGAGCGTGGAGGAGGTGGGCCGCCTCTTCCAGCCGGTGGTGGTGGCGGTGGGCACCCGCGACAAGGTGGCGGGCGATCCGCGCCCGCTGGTGGCGCTGCTGCCCAATGGCGAGGTGCTGGACATCCCCAACCGCGATCACAATCCCGCGGTGGGCGACAAGGCCTTCAAGCAGGGCGTCCTGGAGTTCCTGAAGCGCCGGCCGTGAGCGGGGGCCGGCGTGCGCCGCAGCATCTGCGCGCGCCCCGCCGCATGTGCTAGAACAGGGCAACATCTGATCCTGCAAGGAGAGCCGCGATGTCGCACGGATCCGTGCCCGCGTCCCAGTCCGAGAGCGCATCGGCGCCGTCCGCCGACGCCGCCTTCACCCCCAAGCTGTCCCGGGCCGGCGCGGAGCGCTGGCATGAGGTGGTCGATCCCGTCTGGGCGCGCCTGCGCGCCGAGGCGGAGGAGGCCACCGCGCGCGAGCCGGTGCTGACCGGCTTCCTCACCGGCGCGGTGCTGGGCCAGTCGAGCCTGGAGGAGGTGATGGGCGAGCGCCTCGCCGCGCGCCTCGATCACCACGATCTGCCAGGCTCGGCCATCCGCGCCGCTTATCGCGAGGCGACCGCCGCCGATTCCGGCATCTCCCAGGCGCTGCGCGCCGACATCATGGCGGTGGTGGACCGCGATCCGGCGGCGACCCGCGCGCTGGAGCCGGTGCTCTATTTCAAGGGCTTCCACGCCATCCAGAACCACCGCCTCGCCCACTGGCTGTGGCACGAGGGACGGCGCGACTTCGCGCTCTACCTGCAGAGCCGGGCCTCCTCGGTGTTCGCCGTGGACATCCACCCGCAGGTGCCGCTCGGGCGCGGCATCTTCTTCGACCATGCCACCGGCATCGTGGTGGGCGCCACGGCGGTGATCGAGGACGACGTCTCCATCCTGCAGGGGGTGACGCTGGGCGGCACCGGCAAGGAGCGCGGCGACCGCCATCCCAAGATCCGCCGCGGCGTGCTGATCGGCGCCGGCGCCAAGGTGCTCGGCAACATCGAGGTGGGGCGCGGCGCCCGCGTCGCGGCGGGCTCGGTGGTGCTGAAGCCGGTGCCGGCCCATACCACGGTGGCCGGAATTCCCGCCAAGGTCGTCGGCGAGGCGGGCTGCGCCGAGCCGGCCCGCGCCATGGACCAGATGTTCGACGAGGGGACGTTCCTCTACGCCGGCGCGGATATCTGAGGAGCATCCGCGCGGCCGGCTTGAACGGGCCGCTTTTGCCCGCCATAAGGCGGCCTGTCGCTGCTGCGAGGAGGAAGGCACGTGGACAAGACCGAGCTTGAGCGCGTGCAGCGCTACCTGCGGACGCTGTTCGGCAATCCCCAGATCAAGGTGATGGGCCGCCCGAAGAAGAAGGATTCGGCGGAGGTCTATCTCGGCGACGAGTTCATCGGCGTCCTGTTCAAGGACGACGAGGACGGCGACCTCTCCTACAATTTCCAGATGGCCATTCTCGACACCGACCTGGACTAGCCGCAAGCCGCCGGCCCGCCGGCGGTTTTGCCGCCGCCGGCCTGCCGGGTGGGGGGCTCGCCGCGGTCGGCGGGCCGGGTGAGGCTCAGGCGTCGCGCGGAGACACGCCATGGCGGATCAGGGCACGAAGGCGGAGTTCGGGACGCGGGACGGAGCCGTCGCGCGGGATGCCGCTGCGCCGGACC
>JAFIHR010000290.1 GCA_017849325.1 Xanthobacter autotrophicus
CAGGGTGACGCTCTTCTTGTTGCGGTTGAGCAGCAGGAAGGAGCCGGATTCCGCCCGGTTCAGCGGCGGGAAGGTGCGGTTGTAGTCGCCGCCCTCGGGCTGCTCGATCTTGATCACCTCGGCGCCGAGGTCGGCCAGCATCAGCGAGCAGAAGGCGCCCGGCAGCAGGCGTGTGAGGTCCAGCACCTTCAGGCCGGCGAGGGCAAGGGGGCTGGCGGGAGGCGGGGCGAAGGCGTTCATGGCAAGGCTCCGGAAATCAGGCGGCGGTCCAGCCGCCATCCACCGCCAGCGAGGCGCCGGTGATGTAGGAGGCGGCAGGCGAGGCGAGGAACAGGCAGGCGCCCACGAGCTCGCCTGGGTGGCCGAAGCGGCCCATGGGCGTGCGGGCGGTGACGCGCTGGGCGAGCTTCGGATTCTGGCGCATGCCCTCGGTGAGCTCGGTTTCGAAATAGCCGGGACCGACGGCGTTCACCCGCACGCCCTTCTTCGCCCATTCGAGGGCGAGCTGGCGGGTCATCAGCTCCACCCCGCCCTTGGCGGCGCAATAAGCGGTGGTGCGGGCGAGGGCCACGCGCCCGGCCACGGACGAGACGTTGACGATCGCCCCCTCGCCCTGGGCCAGCATCACCCGGCCCGCGGCCCGGGCGGCGAGGAACACGCCGGTGAGGTTGGTCTCCACCACCGCGCGCCATTCCTCGAGGCTGGTCTCCTCGGCGGTCTTGTACCAGGGGTTGATGCCGGCGTTGTTGATGAGGATATCGAGGCGCCCGTAGGCATCGGTCGCGGCGCGCACCAGCGCGTCCACGTCGCCTTCGCTCGCGACATCCGCGGCAACGCCGAGCGCCGAGCCGCCGGCGGCGCAGATGGCGGCGGCCGCCTCCTCCACCGTGGATTTGGTGCGGCCGGTGACCACCACATGGGCGCCGGCCGCGGCGAAGCCTTCCGAGATGGCGCGGCCGAGGCCCCGGCCGCCGCCGGTGACGATGACCACCTTCTCGGCCAGCCCGGCGACGGGCGAGGTGCTGGCGGCGGGCGCGGGGGTCGCAAGCGCGAGGCTCATCACGCCGCCCTCCCCGCCGCGGCCGGCTCGGCCGGCGTCGCCGCGCGGGCGAGCTTGCGGGCGATGTTCCAGCGGTGCACCTCGGACGGGCCGTCATAGATGCGGAAGCCGCGCACGTCGCGGAAGATGCGCTCCACCTCGGTATCCCGCGTCATGCCCAGCCCGCCGAGCACCTGCAGCGAACGGTCCACCACGCGGAAGATGGCCTCGGAAGCCTGCACCTTCACCATGGAGCTCTCCACATTGGCCTTTTCGCCCCGGTCCAGCAGCCAGCAGGCGTGGTGGATGGCGAGGCGGGTGGTGTGGAGATCGATCTCATTGTCGGCGAGCATGAAGCCCACCCCCTCGTGCGACAGCAGCGTGCCGCCGAAGGCCTGGCGCTCCGCCGCATAGGCGGTGGCGATGTCGTGGGCACGGCGGGCGGCCCCCAGCCAGCGCATACAGTGGGTGAGCCGCGCCGGCACCAGCCGCACCTGGGCATAGCGGAAGCCCTTGCCCACCTCGCCCAGCACGTCAGCGGCGGGGATGCGCAGATCGTCGAAGGCGACCTCCGCATGGCCGCCGACGAAGGAGCTGTCCAGCGTGTCGAGGGCGCGCACGATGCGGAAGCCCGCCGCCGACAGGTCGGTGAGGAACATGGTGGCGCCCACGTCCACGCCGTCCACCAAGGTGCGGGCCATGATGATGGCAAAGGCCGCGCCCTCCGCCCCGGTGATGAGCCATTTCAGGCCATTGATGACGAAGGCGTCGCCGTCCTTCACTGCCGTGGTCCTGAGCAGGGAGGGGTCGGCGCCGGCGCCCGGATGGGGCTCGGTCATGCAGAAGCAGGAGCGGGTCTCGCCGGCCGCCATGGGGGCGAGGAAGCGCGCCTTCTGTTCCGCGCTCGCCACCTCGGCGAGGAGGTGCATGTTGCCCTCGTCCGGGGCGGCGATGTTGAGCGCCACCGGGCCGAGCATGGAATAGCCGGCCTCCTCGAACACCACCGCCTTGCCGAGGTGGGAAAGGCCGAGCCCGCCCCACTCGCGCGGCACATGGGCGCTGAGCAGCCCGGCCGCGCGGGCCTTGGCCACCAGATCGCGGCGCAGCTCGTCGGTGGGGCCGTGGGCGGTGCGGCGGGGGTCCGCCTCGAACGGCAGCACCTCCTCGCGCACGAAAGCCCGCGTTCGGGCCTTGAGGGCGTCCAGCTCTTGGGGGAGCGCGAAATCCATGGGGCGTCGCCTCTAGAATGTCTTGTCGTTGACGATGTCGAGGGTGAAGTCGAACAGCGCCTCCGCGAGATCGCCGAAGGCGGCGTAGCGCGGGTCGGCGGTCTCGCCGGCGCGGTGCCGGGCGTGGAGCTGGTGGAACACCACGCCGAGCTTCAGCATGGTCAGCACCCGGTAGGGCTTGAGCTGCGCGAGGTCGCGGCCGGTGGCGCGGGCATAGGCGTCGGCGACGCCGGCCCGGGTCAGGAAGCCGGGACGCGCGGTGGGCATCTGCGCCAGCTCGTGCATGCAGGGCGGGTCGGACGGCTCGGTCCAGTAGCTGAGCAGGGTGGCGAGGTCGAACAGCGGGTCGCCGCGGGTGCCCATGTCCCAGTCCACCACGGCGACGGGGGCATGGGTTTTCGGGTCGAGCAGCACGTTGTCGAGCTTGAAATCGTTGTGCAGCAGGGTGGGCGCGCGCGCATCCTCCACCTCGGCGGCGCCGAGCCAATGCGCGACGGCGCGGGCGGCGGGAGAGAGGGCACCCCCCGCCACCCGCTCCGCGCGGTCGATCCAGCCACCCGCCGTGCGCGCAAAGAAGCCCGCCGGACGGCCGAGATCGCCGAGGCCGACCCGTTCCGGATCCACCGCATGGATGGCCGCGAGGGTCTCCACCAGCATGTCGGACAGCGCCGCGCCGGTCTCCGGGGTCTCGGCAAGGGGCGCGAGGCTGTCGCCGCGCACCGCTGTCCCCGCCCGGAACTCCATGACCTGGAACGGCGCGCCGCACACATCCGCATCGGTGCACAGGTGCAGGCTGCGCGGCGCCAGCGGCAGCGCCTGCCAGAGGCGCGAGAGGATGCGGTGCTCGCGGCCCATGTCGTGGGCGCCGGGCGGCAGCGGCCCGTCCGGCGGACGGCGCAGCACCGCCCAGCGCTGGTTCACCCGGACCAGGAAATTGAGATTGGCGAGGCCGCCGGCGAACTGGCGCGGCGTGAAGGCGCGATCGAAGGCAAGACCATGGGCCGCGAGGTGACCGGCAATGGCGTTCCAGTCGAGGCTGCGGCCCTCCGCGAGGGGGCGCAGCGCCACGCCCGCCGGCGGCAGCGATGCCCCGCCCTCCCTTGCGTCCGCCTCGCCTGCCGGAGCGGCAGTGAGCGAACCTTGATGCGTGCGTTCGGCTTCGACCATGGGGCACCGCTTCTGGGAAACTTTGTCGGACTAAAATTGTCCGACCAAAAATGCATGGTCAAGCAGAAAATCGTTGCGGCAGCGCGGCGAAAAATGCCGAAGCAGCGCGGCATTTCATTGATAATAAGCGATTATCTGGCGATTTTGATGCGCGGCAGGCGCCTGTTGACGCCCGGCGGAATTTTCCATTATCGTCCGATCATCCGATAAAAATGCCGGACCAAAAAGGCCGGCCCCGGAGGAAGCCGCCATGTCACGAAGCCTCAGCACCCTGGCGCTCGCCTGCGCCCTCGGCATTCCGGCCCTGGCCGGATCGGCCGCGCTCGCCCCCGCCGCCGCGCAGCAGGCGGGCCAGACCCAGCCGCCCGCCGCGCAGGCGGGAAAGCCCATGGAACAGTTCGTCCCCATCGCCATCTACCGCACCGGCCCCTATGCGCCGGGCGGCACCGGCATCTACGGCGCCTATGAGGATTATCTCGCCCTGCTCAACGCCCGCGACGGCGGGGTGAACGGGGTGAAGCTGGTCTATGAGGAGTGCGAGACCGGCTATCAGCCCGACCGCATGATCGAGTGCTACGAGCGCCAGAAGGCCAAGGGGCCCACCGGCGCGGCCGCCTTCACCCCGTCGGGCACCGGCGGCGTCTATGCCCTCATCGACCGCATGACGACGGATAAGATTCCCTCCGTCACCATCGGCTACGGCCGCACCGATTCCTCCGACGGGCGGGTGTTCCCCTATTTCTTCCCGCTGATCTCCAATTACTGGAGCGAGAACACCGCCACCATCCGCTACATCGGCGAGCGGCTCGGCGGGATGGACAAGCTGAAGGGCAAGAAGATCGCCAACGTGGTGATGGACTTCGCCGCCGGCCGCGAGACCCAGCCCATC
>JAFIHR010000291.1 GCA_017849325.1 Xanthobacter autotrophicus
CGCGTCCAGGAGCGCGGCCCGGAGCAATGGGCGGGAACCCAACGGAGTGCCGCGCGCCCTTCCCATCCCAGGCGATGGCCGCGCCGGCACCAGCGCTCCGGCCGGCCCAGCCAGCAGCGAAACGGAGACGCCCGATGACGCGCCCTGCCCCGGCCCTCACCCCCCTCCCCGAGATCCTCATCGAGCCCGTCGTGCGCGGCGCGCTGCTGGAGGACCTGGGCCGCGCCGGCGACATCACCACCGATGCCATCGTCACCGACGGCCTCACCACCCGCATGGATTTCACGGCGCGGCAGAACGGCGTCGTCGCCGGCCTCGATGCCGCCCGCCTCGCCTTCCGCCTCATGGATCCGGCGATCCGCTTCGAGGTGAAGGAGCCCGACGGCACGGTGGTGAACCCCGGCACCGTGATCGCCACCGTGGATGGGCCGGCCGGCGGCATCCTCACCGGCGAGCGCACCGCGCTCAACATCCTGTGCCGGCTGTCCGGCATCGCCAGCGCCACGGCGGCCCTGGTGGATGCGGTGAAAGGCCACCGCGCCGCCATCGCCTGCACCCGCAAGACCACGCCGGGCCTGCGCCCGCTGGAGAAATACGCGGTGCGCGCCGGCGGCGGCTCCAACCACCGCTTCGGGCTCGACGATGCGGTCCTGGTGAAGGACAACCACATCGCCATCGCCGGCGGCATCCGCCCGGCCTACGAGCGGGTCAAGGCCTACGTCGGCCACATGGTGAAGATCGAGATCGAGGTGGATACCCTCGCCCAGCTCGAGGAAGTGCTCACCCTCGACGTGGACGCCGTGCTGCTCGACAACATGACGCCCGAGGTGCTGCGCGAGGCGGTGCAGATGGTGGGCGGGCGCCTGCTGACGGAGGCCTCGGGCCGGGTCAATCGCGAGACCGCCCCGGCCATCGCCGCCAGCGGCGTGGACCTCATCTCGGTGGGCTGGATCACCCACTCGGCGCCCATCCTCGACATCGGGCTCGACTTCGCGGCGGGCTGACCCCGCCGCGCCGCCGGCCGTGCGCCTCAGAAGGTGATGACGTGGCGCACCACCTCGCCGCGATCGAGCTTGTCGAACGCGGCGTTGATGTCCTCCAGCGGCCCGGTGCCGGAGAGCAGCTTGTTCACCGGCAGCCGGCCGCGCCGGAACAGCGCCATGTAGCGGGGGATGTCGCGCGGCGGCACGCAGCTTCCCATGTAGCTGCCCTTGAGGGTGCGCTCCTCCGCAACCAGATGCACCGGCGGCAGCGAGATGCGCGCATTGGGATTGGCAAGGCCGGCGGTGGCCGTCACCCCGCCGCGCCTGGTGATCTTGTAGGCCATCTCCAGCGCCTGGGCGGAGCCGGCCATCTCCACCGCATGATCGACGCCGCCGGAGGTCGCCTCGCGCACCGCATCCACCACGTCGGGCGCGGTGGCGAGGAAGGTGTCGGTGGCGCCGAGGCTGCGGGCGAGCTCCAGCTTCTGCGGCGAGAGGTCGAGGGCAACGATGCGCTCGGCGCCGGCCGCCAGCGCCCCCATCACCGCCGCGAGCCCGACGCCGCCGAGCCCCACCACCGCGACGCTCTGGCCCGGCTTCACCTGGCAGGTGTTCACCACCGTGCCCACGCCGGTCATCACCGCGCAGCCGAACAAAGCGGCTTCCGTCAGCGGCATCTCCGGATCGATCTTGATGATGGAGCGGCGCGAGATCACCGCATATTCGGCGAAGCCCGAGACGCCGCACAGGTGATAGGCGTCAGTGCCGTCGTCGCAGGTGAGGCGCCGCGCCCCGGAAAGCAGGGTGCCCGCGCCGTTGGACTTCTGGCCCGGCTCACATAGCTGGGCCCGCCCGTCGAGGCAGGAGAGGCAATGGCCGCAGGTGGGCAGGAAGCTCATCACCACGTGGTCGCCCACGGCGAGGTCGTCGACGCCCGCGCCGAGCTCCGCCACCACGCCGGCCGCCTCGTGGCCCAGCACCATGGGGGTCTGGCGCGGCCGGTCGCCGTTGATCACCGAGAGGTCGGAATGGCACAGGCCCGCGGCGGCGATCTTCACCAGCACCTCGTCGCGCCCGGGAGGGGCGAGCGTCATGGTCTCGATGGTGAGGGGCTTGGTCTCGGCATAGGGCTTCGCCACGGGCGACGACCGCAGCACGGCGGCGCGGATCTGCATTCCCTTCTTCCTCCCGGTCATTTGCGGGCTGCCGGCCGGCGGCCCCTTGCCATCCGCAGGACGCGGACGGAAGGCGAAGCGCGTCGCTCCGCCGTTCCCCTATGCTGGCGAAATTCGCCGCGCCGGGCCAGAGCGAAGTGCGCCCTCCCATCGCAAGCTTGACGGCAGCGGGCGCGGCTCCCACCATTCGCGCCTGCACACTCAGGCATCGCTTTGGCGCGGGCCGCCGCCTCCCCGGCGGACAAGGCGCCGGCGCGGCATGGGGAACCGGGCGCCTCCGCCGCGCCGAGCCAATGAGAGGGCCGTCGTCGTGGCCGAGATCACCTGCTTCTTCAGCCCGCAGTCGGGCTATGCCTATCTGGGGCACGAGCGCCTCAGGACCATTGCGCGGGAGCGCGGCGCCCGCATCGTCTGGCGGCCGGTGGACATCCTGAAGGTGTTCGCCGAAGGCGGCTCCACCGCGCCCGCCAAGCAGTCGCCCCAGCGCAATGCCTATCGCAAGAAGGATGTCACCCGCTGGGCGGCGCTGCGCGGCATTCCCATCAATGTGAACCCGGCCCACTGGCCCACTGACACCCTGCCCGCCTGCCGCATGATCGCGGCGGCGCTGGCCGATGGCATCGACGCGGGCGACTTCATCGGCGCCTGCCTTGGGGCGGTGTGGGCGGAGAACCTGCAGATCTCCGAGCTGCCCACCCTCATCGCGCTGGCCGACGCGGTCGGCCTCGACGGCGCCGCCCTCGCGGCGAAGGCCGCCGGTCCGGAGGCCCAGGCGCTGGTGGAGAAGAACACCGCTGATGCGGTGGCGGCCGGCGTATTCGGCTCGCCCTCCTACATCGTCGACGGCGAGCTCTATTTCGGCCAGGACCGGCTCGATTTCGTCGCCGCCGCCCTGGACGCCGGCAAATGAGCGCGCCGTTCGTCATCGTCGGTGCCGGGCAGGCGGCGGCGCAGGCGGCCACCTCCCTGCGCCAGGAGGGCTATACGGGCGAGATCGTCGTCTATGGCGACGAGCCTTACCTGCCCTATCAGCGCCCGCCGCTCTCCAAGGCCTATCTCGGCGACGAGATGACCGAGGACCGCCTGGAGCTGAAGGCGCCCAAATTCTATGCCGACAACGGCGTCGAGATGCATCTTTCCACCCGTATCGCCCGCCTCCTGCCGGCGGAGAAGAGCGTGGAGCTGACGGACGGCACCACACGCACTTATGGCGCCCTGCTGCTGGCCACCGGCACGCGGGCGCGGCCCCTGCCGGTGCCCGGGGCGGAGCTTGCCGGCGTGCATTCCATCCGCTCCATCGACGATGTGAAGCGCTTCCGCGCCGAATGCGCGCCGGGGGCGAGGCTCGTCATCATCGGCGGCGGCTATATCGGCCTTGAAACCGCCGCCAAGGCGAAGAAGCTCGGCCTCGACGTGACCCTGGTGGAGGGCCTGCCGCGCCTGCTGGCCCGCGTCGCCTGCCCCACCATCTCCGACTTCGCCCGCACCCTGCACGAGGGTCACGGCGTGCGCCTCCTGCTCGGCACGGGGGTGGCCGCGCTGAAGGGCGCCGATCGCGTCACCGGGGTGGAGCTGGCGGGCGGCACGGTGCTGCCGGCCGATCTGGTGCTCACCGCGGTGGGCGCCCTGCCCAACCTGGAGCTCGCCGCCGAGGCGGGCCTCGCCATCGAGAACGGCGTGAAGGTGGACGCGGCGACCCGCACCAGCGCGCCGGACATCTTCGCGGTGGGCGACGTCACCTCCTTCCCGAGCGCCCTCTATGGCCGGCGGGTGCGGCTCGAATCGGTGCAGAACGCCATCGACCAGGCGAAGGCCGCGGCCAAGGCCATGGTGGGCGGCGAGGTCCATTACGATCCCATCCCCTGGTTCTGGTCGGACCAGTACGACATCAAGCTGCAGATCGCCGGCCTGATGGACGGCTATGAGCGTACCGAGGTGGAGGGCGACGTGGCCGGCGCCAAGTTTTCCGTGCGCTACCTCCTCGGCGACCGGCTGCTGGCCGTGTGCTCGGTGAACGATCCGAAGAGCCACATGCTGGCCCGCCGCGCCCTTGCGACGCCGGCCGCGCCGGCACCGGCCGGCTAGGTGGCCGGCGGGTCGCTCCACGCGCCCCGGCCCGGCGGAGCCCCGCCGCATCCGGCCGTTGGGCACCGATCGCGCCCTCCCGCGCATGGACAATACCGCCACGTCCTTTAAAACGGTCTCGCGGATCTGGCGCCGCACCATCCCGGTCCGCGAGCGGCGGGGAGCGATGCGGCCGCCACCTCCCCGCGCCTGCCGCCCGCCGTCCCGCCACCTTCCCGAGGAGCCGACGTGGAGACCCGACCGGAGACCCTTCGAGCGCAGCCCCGGACCGTTTGCTCGCCTGCAATCCGCCGTCCGCCACGGTGCGCCGGAGCGCCCTTCCCGTCGCGGCATCGGCCGCTGAGCGAGATGTGAAGGACGCGCCGACGATGGCTCTCTGGCTCATCGCGCTCATCCCGTTCGCGGGCGCGCTCATTCCGCCGCTCACCATCCGCTCGGGCCGCAACGTCTGCGCCACCGCCACGGGCTTCGTCACCCTCCTCGCCCTCGCGCTGCTGCTCCTGCGCGCGCCCGCGGTGTTCGCCGGGGAGGTGCCGTCGAGCCGGATCGACTGGCTGCCGGAGATCGGGCTGTCCTTCTCCTTCTTCGTCGACGGGCTGGGCCTGTTCTTCGCGGCCATGATCCTGACCATCGGCCTGCTGGTGATCCTCTACGCGCGCTTCTATCTCAGCCGCGAGGATTCCATGGGCCGGTTCTACGCCTATCTCCTGATGTTCCAGGGGGCGATGGTGGGCGTGGTGCTGTCCGACAACATCATCCTGCTGCTCATCTTCTGGGAGCTGACCAGCCTCACGTCCTTCCTGCTCATCGGCTTCTGGCGCAAGAAGGCGGAGGCGCGGCAGGGCGCCCGCATGGCCCTCGTCGTCACCGGCGGCGGCGGGCTGGCGCTGATCGGCGGCATGCTCATCCTCGGCCACATCGCCGGCTCCTACGAGCTGACCGAGATCCTGAAGAACGGCCACCTCATCAAGGCCTCGCCGCTCTATCTGCCGGCGCTGCTGCTGATCCTCGGAGGCGCCTTCACCAAGTCGGCCCAGTTCCCGTTCCATTTCTGGCTGCCCCACGCCATGGCGGCGCCGACCCCGGTCTCGGCCTATCTTCACTCCGCCACCATGGTGAAGGCCGGCGTCTTCCTGTTGGCGCGGCTGTGGCCGGTGCTCGCGGGGACCGAGGAGTGGTTCTACATCGTCGCCCCGGTCGGCCTCGCCACCATGGTGATCGCCGCCTGGATCGCCCTGTTCAAGGATGACCTGAAAGCGATCCTCGCCTATTCCACGGTCAGCCACCTCGGCCTCATGACCATGCTGCTGGGCTTCGGCACCCGCATGGCGGCGGTGGCGGCGGTGTTCCACATCGTGAACCACGCCACCTTCAAGGCTTCCCTCTTCATGAGCGCGGGCATCGTCGACCACGAGGCCGGCACCCGCGACATCCGCCGCCTCGGCGGGCTGATGGGGCTGATGCCGATCACCGCCGCGCTGTCGCTGCTGGCGGCTGCCTCCATGGCCGGCGTGCCGTTCTTCAACGGCTTCCTCTCCAAGGAGATGATGCTGGAGGAAGCCTCCCACACCGTCTTCCTCGACAATCCCTGGCTGTTCCCGGCGATGGCGACCCTGGCGGCGCTCTGCTCGGTGGCC
>JAFIHR010000292.1 GCA_017849325.1 Xanthobacter autotrophicus
ACGGTGGTGTCGGTCATGGAACAGGGCTCGATCAAAGGGGCTCAAGGTGGCGCGAAACCCGGCTGCCCCCGTGCGCTCAGCCGCGCGGCCGAGGGGCCGGGCCCGTAATTCGCGCCGCGGGGACGCGGCCGCCGACGCGGACCGCGCGCCGGCCGGTCGCCTCCGGGCGGGAGGGACCCGCCGCGCCGGACATGAGCTGCGCAAAGCATGTGGGTTCAGAAACCATGCTCGGCTTCTAGCAGGGGCCGCAGGCCGGGGAAAGCCTGCCGCAGGCGCGGCGCCATCCCGGTCCGGTGGGTGCGCAATGGCGGAGCTATCGCACGGCGCGACACGATGGGGGCGGCGGTGGAGGAAATGCCCACCGGGTGGCCGTGCCCAGGAAGCGCTTGTGGCGGGGATCGGCGGAGCGGAGCCGGCCTGCCCAAGAAAAAGCCCCGGCGCCGGGCGCCGGGGCTGAAGGTGCGGAACAAGGCGGGAGCGGCGGGTGCCGCTCCCGGCAACTCAGCTGTGATAGGCGCGCTCGCCGTGCTCGTTGATGTCGAGGCCCTCGCGCTCCACGGCCGCCGTGGGACGCAGGCCGAAGATGATCTTCAGGATGGTGAAGATGATCACGGAGGCGATGCCCGACCAGAGCAGGGTGATCGCCACGCCTTCGGCCTGGATCATCACCTGGGTGGCCATGTCGTAGCCGTCCTTGCCGACGCCGCCGAGAGCCGGCGACACGACGATGCCGGTGGCGATGGCGCCGAGGATGCCGCCGACGCCGTGCACGCCGAACACGTCCAGGCTGTCGTCATAGCCGAAGGCGTTCTTCACCGTGGTGCAGAAGAAGAAGCACACGATGCCGGCGACGGCGCCGAGCACGATGGCGCCCAGGGGACCGGCCGAGCCGCAGGCCGGGGTGATGGCCACGAGGCCGGCGATGGCGCCCGAGACGCCGCCCAGCATGGACGGCTTGCCGCGCACCAGCCATTCGATCACCAGCCAGCCGAGCACCGCGCCGGCGGTGGCCACGAAGGTGTTGATCATCACGAGGCCGGCGAAGGCGTTGGCTTCGAGGTTCGAGCCCACGTTGAAGCCGAACCAGCCGACCCACAGCAGGCCGGCGCCGATCAGCGTCATGACCAGGGAGTGGGGCGGCAGCTGCTCGGTGCCGAAGCCGATGCGCTTGCCGGCGATGATGGCGCCGACGAGGCCGGCGATACCGGCATTGATGTGCACCACGGTGCCGCCCGCGAAGTCGAGGGCGCCGCGGGTGAGCAGGTAGCCGTTGGCACCCCACACCATGTGCGCGATCGGGAAGTAGACGAAGGTCGCCCACAGGATCGAGAACAGGATCACCACCGGGAACTTGATGCGCTCGGCGAAGGCGCCGATCGCCAGCGCCGGGGTGATGGCGGCGAAGGTCATCTGGAAGCAGATGAACACGTATTCGGGGATCTGAACGCCCTTGGTGAAGGTGTCAGACAGGCTCTCCGGGGTGACGCCGGCGAGGAAGGCCTTGCCGAAATCGCCGATGAAGGCGTTGCCGCCGTTGAAGGCGAGCGAGTAGCCGTACAGCACCCAGATGACCATCATCACCGCGCAGATGGTGAGCACCTGCATCAGGATGGACAGCATGTTCTTGGCCCGCACGAGGCCGCCGTAGAACAGCGCGAGACCGGGAACGATCATCAGCAGCACGAGGAGGCTGGAGGTCATCATCCACGCCACGTCGCCCTTGTTGACCGTCGAGGCGGCGGTCTGCACCGCCGCGGCCATCGCCTCGGCGGGTCCCGGCCCGGCGGCGGGGGCGGCATCCTGGGCGAGCGCAGGAAGCGCGAGCGCGACCGCGCCAAGGAGCGCAGGAAGGCCCGCGCGGCTCCACGTCTTGAACGTCATGGATAAAAACTCCGTCGAATGGGATGGCTCAAAGGGCGTCGGCGTCAACCTCGCCGGTGCGGATGCGCACGGCGTGGTCGATGGCGAACACGAAAATCTTTCCGTCACCGATCTGCCCGGTCTTCGCGGAGGCGGTGATCGCTTCCACGACCTTGGAGACCTGGTCGGCGGCAACGGCGACTTCGATCTTCAGCTTCGGCAGGAAGCTCACGGCATATTCCGCGCCGCGATAGATCTCGGTGTGGCCCTTCTGACGCCCGTAGCCCTTCACCTCGGTCACGGTGAGACCGTGAACGCCGATTCCGGTGAGGGCGTCGCGCACCTCCTCGAGCTTGAAAGGCTTGATGATGGCCATGACGATCTTCATGGATCGGTCCCTGTTCCCTGTTCACGCCGGCACCCCCTCGCGGGGACCGGTCGGTGTGTTCTGGCGGCTTTGCCGGGACGGATCGTATCGCCCGTTCCGCGGCCCACAAGCCGAACCAAAGGAATCAAGGACCATGCCAAAGGCTAAGACACAGGTTCTCCCCTGCTTATTTTCTCGTCAGGGGACTTCGAGGGGCCGCGGGGCCGCGAAGTTACCGTCAAAGTTGACTAATAAATAGGCAAGTAGCTCATCGGGCGGTCAATTCGCCGTGCGATCCTCGGAGATGAAGCGAATCAATCCCTCCTGAACCGCCGAGGCCACCAAAACGCCGTCTTCGGTAAAAAGCTCGCCGCTGCAGAAGCCGCGGGCATTCCGCGCGATGGGACTGCGCTGCGCATAAAGTAGCCACTGGTCGGCGCGGAACGGGCGATGGAACCACAGCCCGTGGTCGAGGCTCGCCACCTGCAGGCTTGGATCATAAACGGCGTAGCCGTGGACTCCGAGCGCCGCCTGGAGCAGCGAAAAGTCCGATGCATAGGCAAGCGCCGCCTGATGCGTGGGCAGGTCATCCGGGAGCTGGCCGCGCACACGCATCCATACGGCGGGCAGCCGCATTTCCGTGCCGTCCGCGAGGGTGACCAGGGAGGAGGTCGGACGCGCCTCGAGCAGGTTCATGGGCATCCACTCGCGGTCGAGCCCCGGCGGCAGGCGGGCCTCGAAGCGCTGGCGCCAGACCTCGTCGCCCGGCACCTCGTCGGGTCGCGGCACGTCCGGCGCCACGCTGAGCTGGTGCTCCGGCCCGTCCTCGGTCTTCTGGTAGGACGCCGCCAGCGAGAAGATGGCGCGCCCGTGCTGGATCGCCACCACCCGCCGCGTGGTGAAGGAGCGGCCGTCGCGGATGCGGTCCACGTCATAGACGATGGGGGCCTTGGGATCGCCGGCGAGCAAAAAATAGGCGTGCAGAGAATGGGCAACGCGGCTCGGATCGACCGTGCGGTTGGCCGCCGCCAGGGCCTGGGCGATCACCTGGCCGCCGAACACCCGCTCCAGCCCCACGGATCCGCTGCGACTGCGGAACAGATTGATTTCCAGGGGTTCGAGATCGAGGATGCTCAAAAGCCGGTTGGCGGCAAAGGGATCATGGGAGGTCATGGGGGCTCGTCGCGGC
>JAFIHR010000293.1 GCA_017849325.1 Xanthobacter autotrophicus
CGGCGGTGGTGAGATGCGCCAGGTCCTTGCCGGCTGCGGCGAGGCCATCGGCGATGGCGCGCACCAGATCGCCGCCGCCCGCATAGTGGCGGTTCACCGCATCGCTCACATCGCCCGTGCCGCCCATCTCCGGTCACCCCCTCAGACGAAACGCCGGGCCCAGACGACCGCGCCGGCCAGCACGACCACCAGCACGGCCACCAGGAAGACGAACAGCGCCGACTGGTCGAGCCACGCCACCGCCGGAACGCACAGGCCCATCACCACGCCGTTCAGCGCCATGCGCCAGGACGCGGTGTGGACGCCGGCCACGAAGGTGCCGAGGGCGAGCAGCAGCAGCACCACGAGGCTGGTGGAATCGGCATCGGCGATGGCCTGCACCGAGGGCAGGAACACCAGATTCATGGCGGCGAGGAAGGCGCCCCAGTGCAGCACCTGGGTCCAGACGAGGCGCCAGCGTGCGCCTTTGTCCACCGACTTCGGCCAGCCGGCGAGGATGCCGACGGCGCAGCTCGCCAGCGCCACGAGCTCCCAATAGGTGATGAGCGGCCGGCGCGTCATGCCCACATAGGCGACGCCGCCCAGGGTCAGGAGCAGGATTGCGAGATAGGGCAGCTCGTGCAGCCAGAAGCTGCGCACGTCCCGCGCCAGCTCGTCCGACAGGCCACCGGCCGTTGGCGCGTGGCCCGACTTGTCCGCCTCTTCCATGGCCTTCCCTTTCCGACGTTCCGCGCGATGGCGCCGCCCCCGGAGATGGACGATCTCCGGGGGCGGCGCAAAGCCTCACTTCAGCGCGCCGGCCACCGCGCCTTCGATGAAGGCCTCGGGCGAGACGCCGGCCGCGCTCGCCTTGGCATTGATGGCCGCCACGACGGACGGCGGGAAGGACACGTCGAGAATGATCTGGTCGGCGCCGTCGAGGGCATAGACCGTGCGGGCGATCTGCGAGGCGAAGCGGGTGACGCGGGTCGCCCGCTGCGCATCGCTGAGCGCGGCGTTGCCGGCCACCAGTGGGCAATAGGCCGCGATCAGGTTGTCGATGATGACGCCCTGGCTCACGCCCTGCGCGCGCATGGCGCCGACGGCGGCGTTGAGCTTCGCGGGATCGTCCAGGCCATTGCCGGCGGGAAGCAGCGCCTTGACGGCGGCCGGCTGATCCACGGGCCGCACCGGGCACTCGAATGCGCCGGCGGCCAGCGCCGGCTGCGCCGCGCCGAGCCCGATGGCGAGGGCCGCAGCCAGAAGGAACTGGGACGATGTCATGGAAAGCTCCCTGGATCGGAGATACCGATGGTTGGACGCGGGCCTGGCCGGCCTGCGCCGCCGCGGGTTCTACGCCGCGCCGGCACGATCATCCACCATCTCGGCGCGCGGGCAACATGCGCCGGATCAAGACGGCGCGGCCTAATCCGTGGAGAGCGGAAAAAGCATTGCCAGCGCTCGATTTGCGATGATTTGTCAATTGAGGCCAAGGCCAACCGCACGCCCGAATCCTCAGTGCAGGGATTCGGTATAGACGAACTTCGGCATGCTCCAGCCGAAGCGCAGCGCCAGCAGGCGCAGGGCGAGCCCGAGGCACATGGCGCCGAGCATGACGAGATCGTGGGGCAGCCCCAGCCACCGCCCGCCGAGATAGAGGCCCCCCGTGACGATGGAGACGGTGGCATAGAGCTCCGCGCGGAACAGCAGGGGCACCTCGGTGCACAGGATGTCGCGCAGCACGCCGCCGGCACAGCCGGTGATCATGCCCGCCGCGAGGACGATCACCACCGGCATGCCGAGGCCGATGGCCACGTTGCAGCCGATGATGGTGAAGACCACCAGCCCCACCGCATCGAGGAACAGGAACAGCCGCCGCAGGTGGTGCATGTGGCGGGCGATGACGATGGTGGCGAGCGCCGCGCCGCCGGTGATGAGCAGGTAGGAGGGATGCTCCACCCAGGAGAGCGGATAGCGCCCCAGCAGCACGTCGCGCACCGACCCGCCGCCCAGCGCCGTGATGGCGCCGAGCAGCGCCACGCCCACCCAGTCCATCTGCCGCCGTCCGGCGGCGAGCGCCGCGGTCATGGCCTCGGCGACGATGGCCACGAAATAAAGGACGTGCAGCAGGTCGTCCGGATCGATCTTCCAGGCAAATCCGAGCGCGGACATGGTTGATCCCAGGCTTCCACGGGCCGCCCGACCGCTGCCGCGCCGATCCGCGTGCGGCAGCGCCGGCCCGTTCCTCATGCCCCTTCCATGGCACGAAAGCCCTGGCGCGTCATGCCGCCCGGCCTGCGCCCGCGCCCACGGCACCGCCGCTTCGCCGGGGACCTCACAGCATCCGCGGCGGCGCGACGACGGTGCGCATGGCCGCGATGGCGAAGGGCGCCTCCACCTCCGCGCCGCTGTCATGGAACGGCTTCACGAACTTGATCGGCGTGCCGTTGATCTCCTTCAGGTGGCCGGTCCAGGCAAGCTCGTAGAGGTGCTTCAGGTCCGCGCGATCGTCGTCGGTCAGCTTGCTGTCCTCTCCATAGTTCATGATGCTGAACTTGCTGTGCGTGCCGAAGACTTCCGCCGGCCAGGCGGTCTCGCTGACCAAAGCGAAGAAATGCCTCAGCCCGAAGACGTGGCCGATCTCGTGGGCCAGCGTCTCCACCTGCTCCTCCCGCACCTGCTCGAACATCTTCGGATAGAGGGTGAGCTGATGACGCCCGGCGTCGGGGAAGAACGCGCTCGCCAGCACGCAGCCGTTGCCGTCGCAATCGTCGGAGGCGCGCATGACGAACTCGAAATCCCAGGAATCGTCGCGCTTGGCGAACTTCACCGGCACCGCATCGCCCCAGGCCAGCAGCGCTTCGCCGAAGAGCTGCTCGACGGCCGCCTTCGCCGCCGCCGGATCCTCGAAGAGGTCGAAGGAGCTGTCGCGGTAGCGCCAGCGGAGCGTGGTCTTCTCCGCCCAGAGCGGAATGAAGCCCTCCGACGCATCCACCACGATCTCCAGCGGCGAACGCCCCTGCGGCGTCTCATGCCCGCGCACCTCGGTATCGCACCGCACGCCGGGCCGGATCAGGTGGACGTCGCTCTCGGCCACCCCGGCCGATTTCACCTTGGAGCGCTTGAAGGGATTGAACGGGCTCGCGGATTTCGTCTTCGCCGGCGCACGTGACATCGCCTCCTCCCCCGTTTGTTGATGTTGCGGCGCTCCAATTCATCAGCTGAAGCGCCGAGGCAAGGACTGACGGGCAAGAATACTACGAAAATTCCATTTCAGAGCACGTTTTATTGCCGGCCACCTGCCCGGCGGCGCGCGCGGATCCCCGCCCGCAAACGCGAACGCCCGGGCCAGCGGGCCCGGGCGTTCCTGTCGTCGGCAAGCCTTGCGGCGCTCCGTCCGGCGCGCGGCCTCAATACCGCGCGTCGGAGGGCCTCCCGCCGTTCGGCCAGTCCTTCACCTTGCCGGCGAAATCGGGGCGCGGCATGTGGCTGAAGAATTCCGCCACATCCACCGCCTCCTGGTCGGTGAGGCCGCCCTGGCCCAGCGGGAAGTGGTCGCGGAAGCCGATGGGCATGTTGCGCTTCACGAAGGCCGCGGCCGTGTAGGTGCGCGCCATGCCCGCACCGATGTTGAACGACTTGTCGCCCCACAGCGGCGGGTAGACGAACTTGCCGGAGGCGTCCTGCAGGCCCTCGCCATTGGCGCCGTGGCAGACCGCGCACTGGGCCGCATAGACCTGCTTGCCGTTCTCCACGTTCGGCACGATCGCCTTGTCGATCTTGCCGACGCCGCGGCCTTCCACCTTGTCCTCCGGCTTGGTCTCCCGCTTCATCCAGTCGAAATAGGCGACCATGGCCTTCATGTCGGCGCCGTCCTTCGCCAGCGGCTTGCCGTTCATGGAGCGAAAGAAGCAGCCGTTGATGCGGTCCTCGAGGTCGATCTGCCGGCCGGCCCGCGGCGCGTAGCTCGGGAAGAAGGCCGAGACGCCCACATAAGGCGAGCCGTCCGCCACCGTGCCGCCGTTGAGGTGGCAGCTCGTGCAGTTCAGCACGTTGCCCACATTGTTCGGCAGCAGCACGTGGGTCTCGGTGTTGAGGCGCATGCCGCGCACGAGCTGCTCGGCATTGGGCTCGCCGAGGATGTCGGCGAGGCGCGGCGTCTCGAACCGCGACTGCTCCACCTTCGGGTCGAGGGCGGCGCGCGCCGCCTTCACCTCGGCCGCCGTCACCGCGCCGCCCGTGTTGCCCCAGTTGGTGCGCACGAAGGTGAGGATCTCGGCGATCTCGTCGTCGCCGAGGCGGGCGAAGCCCGGCATGGTGTAGACGCGCGGATGGGTCTCGGTCTCCGCCGTCTTCCAGCCGGTCAGGGTGATGTGCACCAGGGTGGAGGCGTCCTTCGCGTTCACCGTCGGATTGGCGCCGAGCGGGGGGAACACCTTGGGCACGCCGGCCCCGTCGAGACGGTGGCAGTCCGAGCAGAACTGCGCGTAGGCAAGGCCGCCGCGGGTGGTGAACATGGCCGACGGCACGCCCTCATCCGCTTTCGCCGGCGGCTCCGCATAGGGATGGTCGGAGGGCAGCGACTTCAGATAGGTGGCGATGGCGACGAGATCGGCGTCGGAGAAGTTCTGCGTCGAATTGTGGATCACCTCGGTCATGGAGCCGGAGACGGTGGCGAAGCGGTTCTGCCCCGTCTTCAGCAATTCCACGGTGTCGGCGACGGTCCACAGGTCGCGCAGGTTGATGGCGTTCCACTCCTCGACCTTGGCGCCGGAGACGAACTTGTCGCCGTTCGGTCCCGTCCCGGACATCGCCACTTCCTCGAAGCCGATGCCGCGCGGGGTGTGGCAGGCGCCGCAGTGGCCGAGGCCCTGCACCAGATAGGCGCCGCGGTTCCACACCTCATCCTTGGACGGGTCGGTCACGAACGGGGTGCTGTCGGCGAACACCTTGTCCCAGAAGGCGAGGCCCCAGCGCTGGTTGAAGGGGAAGCCGATCTCCAGGGGCTTGTTCTCGGCCACCACCGGCTCCACGCCCTTCATGAGGTAGACGTAGAGCGCATACATGTCGTCGCCCGTCATCTTGGCATAGGACGGGTACGGCATGGCCGGGTACATGTGGTGGCCCTTGGCGGTGACGCCGTGGCGCATGGCCCGGTCGAAGGCGCCGAAGCTGTACTGGCCGATGCCGGTCTTGGGATCGGGCGTGATGTTGGTGGAATAGAGCACGCCGAACGGCGTCTCCAGAGCCCGGCCGCCGGCCATGGGATGGCCGTCATGGTTGGTGTGGCAGGCGACGCAGTCGCCCAGCTCGGCGATGTACTTGCCCTTAGCGATCAGCGCCGCGTCGGCCACCTGCGGCAGGCTGCGCCCCTGATCGTTGATCGGCGGCGGGGTGACCACCCACCAGAACACGCCTGCGCCCACCACCGCGGCGGCCGCCAGGAGCGCCCCCGCAGCTTTCCATTTCGATCCGCGCTTGGCGGAACCGTCGTCATCCATGGCCTGACCCCTCGTTGCCCGGTGCGCGCGCGTTCAGCAAACCGCCCGCACCAACCGCGCACCTCGACATGGTCGGCTCATACCATCCGCCACGATTGCGCCGCATTGATATTTAGCAAGTCTAAGCGGAGCGGGCTGCGTATTCGGAATACCTGCCATGCGGCCCGCAGGATTTGCCGCGGCATCCGGACCCGGCCGCGAGGATGAGGCCGGCCACCTCGCCGCGGCAAGGCTGGAAGGGTCTCGGCCACAACTCTTCATCGGACGGCTATACTGCCGCGAAGAGAGGACCTGAATTTGCCATTTCGTGCCAGAGCCGCTGCCGACAGCGCCGAATCAGTGACGATCGCCTCCGTCATCACGATTTCTTGACACCCTGCAGCGCCCGCCCCTGAGGGGCAAACACCGGCGGCGGAAGCGCCATCTTCCCTGTGGCCACCCGTCCTGCGCGCAACGGCAACGATCCATTTACCACCGCATGCGAAATGTGTCGGCTGGGCGCTTCCGCGCCGTGTCTTCCATACCACGCCACCGTTAAAATGGCCGGCGGACATCCAGGTGTCACTTTTCGTTAGCGCGCGGCACCTAAGGCTAGCCCCATCCAAGAATTCAGGGCCTGTCCATGCGCGCTTTCCACGCCTCCGCCAGCCGTCTTGTCCTCACCCTGATGTGCACCGGCATGGCCGCGCCAGCGATGGCCGCGAGCTTCAACGTGCCGCCGGATTCCGGGCCGCAGGCGGTCTCCGGGACGGACACCGGCACGGTCGCCGCGGGAGCGACGCTCAACACCGGCAATTCCACCGCCATCACCTGGAACGCGCCGGCCACCGGCACGGGCGTGGTCATCACCAACAACGGCACCATCACCTCGACCAAGCGCGGCATCGACACCAGCGGCGCGGTGAGCGGGGCCTTCACCCTGCACAACACGGGCTCGCTCGCCACGACGGACGACGCCTTCCGCATCAACACGCCGTTCGCCAACGGGACGGTCACCATCGACAACGCGGGCACGCTGCATTCCCAGGAAGGCCAGGCGCTGGACTTCGATGCGGTGACGTCGTCCTCCGCCGTCGTCTCCATCACCAATCACGCCGGCGGCACCATCGCCTCGGCCGAGGATGATGCGATGCGCCTCGGCGGCGGCACCATCACCATCGACAACGCCGGCACCATCAGCAGCGACGCCGCGCGCGCCATCCGCTTCCGCACCGACGCGAGCTTCGATTCGCTGGTGAAGTTCGAGCTGACCAACGAGGCGGGCGGCCTCATCGTCTCGCCCGACGACGCCATCAAGATCGGCTCCACCGGCAGCAGCACCGCCGCCCCCATCATCACCATCACCAATGCCGGCACCATCCGCTCCACCAAGGGCGGGCAGGCCATCGACCTCGGCGGCATCGCCTCGCCCAACGCGGTCATCACCATCACCAACCAGGCGGGCGGCCTCATCACCGCCGACGACAACGACGGCATCCAGGGTGCCAACGGCATGGTGGTGAAGAATTACGGCACCATCTCCTCCAATTATGCCGCCGGACAGGCCAGCGCCCAGAACAACGACGCCATCAAGATCGAGGGCACCGACACCGTCGGCATGACCGCCACCATCACCAATTACGCGGGCGGCCTCATCTCCGGCAGCTATCACGGCATCAAAGCGTCGGGGGTGAAGGACAATCTGCTGGTCACCAACTACGGCACCATCGAGGGCCGCAACGGCTCGGGCGTGAACTCCAACGGCACCGGCACGCTCACCAATTACGGCACCATCACCGGCACCTTCGATCCGGCGGCAGCCTTCGGCGACGGCGACGGCGTGGATTTCGACCAGCCGGGCACCATCTACAATTACGGCACCATCAAGGGCCTCGGCTCCAAGGGCGTCAAGGAAGGCGAGAGCGAGCCGAGCCTGAGCGAAGGCATCGCCATCGGCGGCGGCACCATCGTCAACGGCACCGCGTCGAACACCGCGGCGCTCATCTCCGGCGCCAACAACGGCATCCTCGCCGACAATTCCAACCATGGCGACGCCTTCGCCGCCCTGTCGGTGACCAATTACGGCACCATCGAGGGCAAGAACGGCTTCGGCATCGAGATGGTCAACGGCGCCGGCAGCTTCGGCAACACCATCGTCAATTACGGCACCATCTCCGGCACCACCTTCGCGGTGGCCATGGGCAACGGCGCGGACCTCTTCGTCTATGAGGCGGGCTCTTCGGTGAACGGCGTCGTCTATGCGCAGGGCGGCATCGACACCTTCCGCCTCGGCGAAGTGGCGGGCACCTTCGACGCCGGCCTGCTCGGGCCCGCCGCCACCTATCGCGACTTCGAGATCTTCACGCTCGCCGAAGGCTCGGCCTGGACGGTGACGGGCACCAGCGCGTTCGCCGGCGCGACCCAGGTGAACGGCGCCTCCCTGAACCTTGCGGATGCCTCGCTCGCCAGCTCGGCGGTGAGCGTCGCCGGCAGCTCCGGCCTCGCCGGCATCCTCATGGGCACCGGCACCATCGGCAGCCTGAGCCTCGGCACCGACGGCATCGTCTCGCCCGGCGCGGCGGGCGCGGGCGGCGCTCTGAAGGTCGCGGGCAATGCCGCCTTCGGCGCCGGCTCCACCTATTTCCTCGACAATGCGGGCGATACCATCGCCGCCGGCAGCGCGACCATCGCGCCCGGCTCCGGCGTGGTGGTGGAGGGCAGCCCGGGCGCCTTCGACTGGAGCACGCAGTACACCATCGTCAGCACCGCCAACGGGCGGACCGGTACCTTCTCCAGCGCCACCGACAACTATCTCTTCCTCGACCCGACGCTGAGCTACGACGCCAACAACGTCTACCTCTCCCTCGACCGCAACGCGGTGGCCTTCGCCAGCTATGCGGTCACCGCCAACCAGCGCGCCGCCGCCGCCGCCATCGACCGCACGTCCTACGGCGTCGCGCGCGGCTCCGACCTCTACGACGCCATCGTCATGCGCACCTCGGCGGACGGCCTGCCGCTCGCCTTCTCCGAGCTGTCCGGCGACATCTACGGCACCCTGCCGGGCATCCTGTTCTCCGAGAACACGCTGGTGAACGACGCCCTGCTCGGCCGCGTGCGCCAGTCCGACTATGCGGGCGCGACGGGCGCCACGGCGGCGCTCGGCTTCGGCGGCCCGATGACCAGCTATGCCGAGCCGGCGCCGGCTCCCGCCTTCCCGGTCAAGGCGGTGAAGGCCGTGCCGGTGCTTGGCCCGGTGGTCAGCCTGTGGGCCCAGGGCTATGGCCAGTGGCTCGACGTGAGCTCGGCCAACGGCATCGCCGATGCCAGCTCCAACGTGGGCGGCGTGCTCGTCGGCGCCGACGCGCGGGTCGGCGCCTCGCTCCTCGGCCTCGCCTTCGGCTATTCCTCCAGCTCCACCGATAGCGGCACCAGCAGCGCCGACACCGACACCTGGCGCATCGCCGCCTATGGCGGCACCGCCTTCGACGCCCTGAAGCTGCGCGCCGGCGCCACCTACGGCTGGAGCAGCACCGACGCGAGCCGCGTCGTCTCCTTCACCGGCGAGTTCCCCAAGTCGAGCTTCGACGGCTCCTCGGCCAACGTGTTCGGCGAGGCGGCCTACACCCTCGGCTACGGCGGCGTGGCGTTCGAACCCTTCGCCGGCCTCGGCTGGACCCACGTGGACCTCGACGGCTTCGTCGAGAACGGCGCGCCGGTGGCGGGGCTGTTCTCCTCCGGCAGCACCTATGACACCGCCTATTCCACCCTCGGCCTGCGCGCCGCCATGAGCTTCGACGTTGCGGCCGGCGCCCGGCTGACGCCCCATGCCACGGCGGGCTGGCGCCACGCCTTCGGCGACGTGACGCCGGTGGCCGTGGTCTCCTATCTCGACACCGGCACCAGCTTCGGCGTCGAGGGCCTGCCCATCGCCGAGGACAGCATGGTGCTGGGCGCGGGGCTCGACCTCGCCCTCGTCAACGGCTGGACGCTGGGCGTCGCCTACGACGGCATGTTCGGCGACGGCGCCACCTACAACGCCGCCAAGGGCACGGCCGCGCTGCGCTTCTGATCCCGTCGCGGGCCGGCGGGGGGATCCCTCGCCGTCCCCGCGCGGATTTCCTGCCGACTTCCCCATGGGACCTCTTGCGGACGTATAGGGAAATGTGCCGAGCTAGGCGCATCATCCCGGCGGGCGCGGCACGCCCGAAGGCACGGGCGGAGAAAGGCCAAGCTCCACGCGGACCCCGCATCGGCGAACGATGCGGCCCGCCGCGATGCCTCCCGCCGCGATGCCGCCCGCCCCCGAGACGCGCATCAGGAGAGGAACCCCATGGCCCTGCCCGCCCGATTCCATGACCTCGCCATCCCGGCCATCGCCGCGCCCATGTTCCTGGCCTCGGGGCCGGACCTCGTGGTCGAGGTGTCCCGCAGCGGGCTGGTGGGCACCTTCCCGGCGCTCAACCAGCGCACCAGCGACGGCTACGAGGCCTGGGTCGGCGAGATCGAGGAGCGGCTCGCCCGCGCGGCGGAGGGGACCGGGCGCGGGCCGGCGCCGTTCGGCGTCAACCTCATCGTCCACAAGTCCAATCCGCGCCTTGCGGCGGATCTTGAGATCACCGTCAAGCGCAAGGTGCCGCTGGTCATCACCTCGCTCGGCGCGGTACGCGACGTGGTGGAGGCAGTGCATTCCTACGGCGGCCTCGTGTTCCACGACGTGGTGAACGTGCGGCATGCGGAAAAGGCGGCCGAGGCCGGGGTGGACGGCATCATCGCGGTATGCGCCGGGGCCGGCGGCCATGCCGGCACGCTGAGCCCCTTCGCCCTGGTACCGGAGATCGCGAGCTGGTTTTCCGGCACCATCGTGCTGTCGGGCGCCATGAGCACGGGCCGCCACATCGCCGCCGCCAGGGCGCTCGGCGCCGACATGGCCTATCTCGGCACCCGCTTCCTCGCCACCCGCGAATGCATGGTCTCCGACGCCCAGAAGGAGATGATGGTGGAGGCGAAGGCCGACGACATCGTCTACACCCCCAAGATCAGCGGCATTCCGGCCAATTTCCTGCGCCCCAGCATCCTCGCGGCGGGGGGCGACCTGGAGAGCGCGCACGCCGGCCAGCTCGACCTCAACAACGAAGCCAGGGCCTGGAAGACGGTGTGGTCCGCCGGCCAGGGCGTCGGCTCGGTGGACGACGTGCTGCCTGCCGCCGAATTGTGCGCCCGCCTCATCGGCGAATATCGCGACACCTGCCGGATGCTCGGGGAAGGCGCCGGCGTCGGAACCCCCCTCACCGCTCCGGCGTGAGCGCCGCGGCTTCGGGCTGCGGCCGGAGTCAGGCCTTCGTCTCGGAGGCCCCTCCCTCGGCCGGCGGCCCGGCCTTGCCGCCGGACGTCCCGCCGAGCAGGCCGCGCAGGAACTCCACCGGCATGGGGAAGACGATGGTGGAATTCTTGTCCGCCGAGATGTCGTAGAGGGTGGAGAGGTAGCGCAGCTGCATGGCCTCGGGGACCTGCGAAAGGGTGGAGGCCGCCTCCACCAGGCGCTCGGCCGCCTGGTGCTCGCCTTCGGCATTGATGATGCGGGCCCGCCGGTTGCGCTCCGCCTCCGCCTGCCGGGCGATGGCGCGCACCATGCTCTCGTCGATGTCCACGTGCTTGATCTCCACGTTCGCCACCTTGATGCCCCAGGCATCGGTCTGGCTGTCGAGGATCTCCTGCAGGTCGGCATTGAGCTTGTCGCGCTCGGACAGCATCTCGTCGAGCTCGTGCTTGCCGAGCACCGAGCGCAGGGTGGTCTGCGCGAGCTGGCTCGTCGCCATCAGGAAGTCCTCCACCTGGATCACCGCCTTGTCGGGATCGATGACGCGGAAATAGAGCACCGCATTCACCTTCACCGAGACGTTGTCGCGGGAGATCACATCCTGGGTCGGCACGTCGAGCACCACGGTGCGCAGGTCGACGCGCACCATCTGCTGCACGAAGGGCACCAGGATCACGAGGCCCGGCCCCTTCACCCCGGAAAAACGGCCGAGGGTGAAGACCACGCCACGCTCGTATTCCCGCAGGATGCGCACGCTCGCCAGCACGATGCCGGCAACGAGCACGAGGAGGATCCCATAGGCTGCGAAATCGAGGGGCATGCTGCTTCTCCCTCCCGCGCGGCGCCGGCATGGCGCCGCTCAATCCCCGGCCGCGCGCCGCGGCATCCGGCCCTTTTCCTTACATAGGCAGCGCGCGCACCGGCGCCGCGGAATGCCGGGAATGTGATGGGTCCGCGCGCGGCGAGGCGCCGGCCGCCCCCTGCCCCGCCCGCACTGGCGCCCGCGCCCGCCCTGCATTAACACTCGCGGCCGATCCCCTCGGCCGGACGCCGCCCCGCGCCCGGCCGGCAAGGCAAGAACACCGGCCCATGAAGACCATCATCCTCATTCCCGCGCGCTATGCCTCCAGCCGCTATCCCGGCAAGCCCCTCGTCATGCTGAAAGGGCGCGACGGGGTGGCGAAATCGCTGATCCAGCGCTCGTGGGAGGCGGCCTGCGCGGTGACGGGGGCCGATGCGGTCTATGTTGCCACCGACGACGGGCGCATCGCCGATGCCGCCCATGCCTTCGGCGCCCAAGTGGTGATGACCTCGGAGGCCTGCGCCAACGGCACCGAGCGCTGCGCCGACGCCATCGCCAAGCTGGGGGTGAGCGCCGATGTCTATGTGAATTTGCAGGGCGATGCCCCGCTCACCCCGCCGTGGTTCGTGGAGAGCCTCATCGCGGAGATGGCCGCCCATCCCGAGGTCCAGATGGCGACCCCGGTGCTGCGCTGCGACGCCTACACCCACGCCAATTTCCTGGAGGACCGGCGCGAGGGCCGGGTCGGCGGCACCACCGCGGTGTTCGACAGGGCGCGCGATGCGCTCTATTTCTCCAAGGAGGTCATTCCCTACACCGGCCAGCGTTTCGATGCGGAGGCGCTGATCCCGGTGTTCCACCATGTGGGCGTCTATGCCTATCGGGCGGCGGCGCTTGCGGCCTATGCGGGGTGGGAGCCGGGGCCGCTCGAAGCCCATGAGGGGCTGGAGCAGCTGCGCTTCCTGGAGAATGGCGTGAAGGTGCGCTGCGTCGAGGTGGAGGCGCGCGGCCGGGTGTTCTGGGAACTGAACAATCCCGTCGATGTGGAGCGGATCGAGAGCGTGATCTGATGATGAAGCCGCAGCATGTGAAGACCCGCACCATCGATGTCGGCGGCATCGCCATCGGCGGTGACGAGCCGTTCGCCCTGATCGCCGGGCCGTGCCAGATCGAGAGCCTCGACCACGCCCTCATGATGGCCGAGAAGATCGCCGAGGCCTGCGCGCCTACAGGCACGCGATTCATCTACAAATCGTCCTACGACAAGGCCAACCGCTCCTCCATCGGCACCCAGCGGGGCATCGGCCTCGACGAGGGGCTGAAAATCCTCGCCACCGTGCGCGAGCGCTTCGGCTGCCCGGTGCTCACCGATGTGCACGAGGCGGCGCAATGCGCCCCCGTGGGCGAGGTGGTGGACGTGATCCAGATCCCCGCCTTCCTCTGCCGCCAGACCGACCTGCTGCTCGCCGCCGGCGCCACCGGCCGGGCCGTCAATGTGAAGAAGGGCCAGTTCCTCGCCCCGTGGGACATGGCCAATGTGGCGAAGAAGATCGCCTCCACGGGCAACGAGCGCATCCTCTTGTGCGATCGCGGCACGTCCTTCGGCTACAACACGCTGGTGAGCGATTTCCGCGGCCTGCCGATCATGGCCCAGGCCGGCTATCCGGTGGTGTTCGACGCCACCCATTCGGTGCAGCAGCCGGGCGGCATGGGGACGACTTCGGGCGGGCAGCGCGAGTTCGCGCCGGTGCTGGCGCGGGCGGCCTGCGCCGTGGGCGTCTCGGCCCTGTTCATCGAGACCCATCAGGACCCGGACCATGCGCCGTCGGACGGGCCGAACATGATTCCCATCGGGGAGATGGCGGACCTGATCGGAGTGCTGCGGGCGTTCGATGCGCTGGCGAAGGGGTGCGCCTGAAGCAGCCCTCCATTCAGGAGGGGTTGCGCATCGGGAAATCCCATGCCCCGCCGCGCGCCCATCAAATCCTCGCCGCCTGCATCGGTGCACGCCCGCCGCAATCGCCTTCCGCTCACCGCTCGCCGGCACCCGCGGACCGGCACCCGTGGAGGCATCCAGGTAACGTAAAATATACTTCGTCTCCCCAGCAGTTCATGCGCCTTGCGAAATGAAAGACTGCACAATACCGTCGGGTGTGCAATTGATGGCGCGTGGATAGCGCATTAATTTCAATGGGGGCGGACATGCTAGAGACTAATTCAGTTCGACTGCTTGCCATCGCGGCTCTCGCCGCAGGCTTCATTGCAACTTTATCTGGCGAAGCTCAGGCCGCCGATCGTGGCGATTGCAACGCGATGTTCACACCGTCGACCGTTCAGAAGGCCCAGACATTCGTGATCAACCGGGACGGGGCGGACTTCGGCGACCATCCTCATCTTTTCGGCGCACCTCAGGGGCAGGCCGTGGTCTGCTGGTCGACCAACGGCCGCATCGGTGTGAAGGGCGTCCTTTTTGCCGACGACTTCCGCGAGCCCGTCGAGGCGA
>JAFIHR010000294.1 GCA_017849325.1 Xanthobacter autotrophicus
CCCCACATCACAATAAAACCCCGGAACGCCCAGCCAAAAGGCCGGGAGCCGGGGTCATCAATTCTTTACCGCCAGAAGAAATCGTTTACATCATCCGGCGCGCCGCACCGGCGAATGCGCGAAACCGCTGCGCGGAACGCCATCCGCCCAGGCGCCCGCGCCGCACGAGGCGGCACGGGAGCGGCGCATCCTCAGCGGCGGCGGCGACGCTGCTGGCCCAGGCCCATTTGCTTGGCGAGCTCAGAGCGCGCCGCAGCATAATTGGGTGCAACCATGGGATAGTCCGGCGGCAAATTCCACTTTTCGCGGTACTGCTCCGGGGTCATGTCGTATTGGGTCCGCAGATGGCGCTTCAACGACTTGAATTTCTTGCCATCTTCGAGGCAAACGATGAAATCGGGCATCACCGATTTCTTCAGCGGAACCGCAGGCTTCAGGGGCTCGGGAGCCGGCTCGCTCTCGCCCTTGGAAACACGCTGCAATGCAGCATGAACCTCATTGATGAGTGCGGGCAAATCAGCCGCAGAAACCGAATTATTGCTGACATAGGCGGAGACGATGTCAGCTGCCAGCTCGATGTAGGTGGTCGTTTCCGTTGTTTCGTTCATGACAGATTCTTCGAGGCTGTGAATGAAATTCAACAAATCGCGTTGAATAGGAGCTCTGCTTGGGGGGTATCCTGTCGCGGCAAGCCAGCGAACGGCATCAACCCGATTCGAACCGGCTGATGCCCTTCCTTGTTAGGTTCAATAAAAACCAAATGCAAGATCATTCTCCGGAAGAATTCAGTTCTTCTTCCTTGCTCTTCCCCCATTGTGCACTCTAACGGCCAGCACTCGCGCTGCAACAGTGCAATCGAGACAATTGCTGTGCACTGTGCCGAACAAGTGGGCGGCGCGGTGCGGCGCTTGAGAACCTCCGGGGAAACACCTACCTAAGGGCGACCATAGGATGGGGGTTTCCATGCCCGATGACGCAGCGTCCGTTTCGCCGCCCGGCGCCGAGCCCGAGCGGATCGAGAAGACCGAAGCCGAATGGCAGTCCTGCCTGACGCCCGAGCAGTTCCACGTCCTGCGCCAGCAGGGCACCGAGCGCGCCTTCACCGGCCCCTATTGGGACGAGAAGCGCGCCGGCCTCTACAGCTGCGCCGCCTGCGGCGCCCCGCTGTTCCGCTCCGAGGCAAAGTATGAATCCGGCACCGGCTGGCCGAGCTTCTTCTCGCCCGTGTCCCACGAGGCGGTGATCACCCACGAGGACACCTCGCACGGCATGCGCCGCATCGAGGTGCGCTGCGCCCGCTGCGACAGCCACCTCGGCCACGTCTTCCCGGACGGGCCGGCGCCCACGGGCCTGCGCTTCTGCATGAACGGCACGGCGCTGTCCCTCTCGCCGGACAAGGAGGGCTGAGGTGGCGCTGCCGGAACCGCCGCGCGCGCCGCGCCATCCATCCACCCGCACCCTCCACGGCCAGGAGCTGAGCGACGATTACGCGTGGCTGCGCGCCGACAACTGGCGCGAGGTGATGAAGGACCCCGCCGTCCTGTCGGGCGAGATCCGCGCCTATCTCGAAGCCGAGAACGCCTATGCGGATGCCTGGTTCGCCCCCTCGGCCGAGTTGCGCACGCGCCTGGTGAAGGAAATGCGCGGGCGCATCAAGGAGGATGACTCCTCGGTGCCCAGCCCCGACGGGCCGTTCGCCTATTACCTGCGCCACCGCGAGGGCGGCCAGCATCCGCTGCTCTGCCGCAAGGCCTGGGCGGACGGGACCGTCACGGGGGAGGAGACTCTCCTGCTCGACGGCGACAAGGAAGCCGAGGGCAAGGCTTACTTCCACCTCGGCGGCACGCGCCATTCGAACGATCACCGATATTTCGCCTGGAGCGCCGACCTCGCCGGCTCGGAGCTTTACACCCTCCGTGTCAGGGATCTTTCCACCGGCAAGGATCTGCCGGACATCATCAGCGAGGCCACCGGCGATCTTCTGTGGAGCGCCGACGCCACCGCCCTCTATTACATCCGGCGCGATGCCGAGCACCGCCCGTCCAAGGTGTTCCGCCACGTGCTGGGCACGCCGGCCGAGAGCGACGTGCTGGTCTATGAGGAGCCGGACAAGGGCTTCTTCGTCTCCCTTGGGGAAACCCAGTCGCGCGCCTTCGGCCTCATCGGCTGCGGCGACCACGAGACCTCCGAGGCCCATCTCCTGGACCTTGCCGATCCCGCCGCGACCCCCCGCCTCGTCGCCGCCCGCGCCCCCGGCGTGCGCTACGACGTGGAGCACCACCCGAGCCTCGGCGGCGTCGACAGCCTCGTCATCCACACCAATGCGGACGGTGCCGAGGACTTCAAGCTGGTCACCGCCCCCATCGCGGCGCCGGGACGGGAGAACTGGCGCGACCTCGTGCCCCATTTTCCCGGCCGCATGGTGCTCAGCACCACCTGCTACGCCAGCCACATGGTGCGCCTGGAGCGCGAGGCCGGCCTGCCGCGCATCGTGGTGCGCGACATCGCCTCGGGCGCGGAGCATGCGATCGCCTTCGCAGAGGAGGCCTATGCGCTCGGCCTCGATGGCGGCTATGAATTCGCCACGCCCCGCCTGCGCTTCACCTATGCCTCCATGACCACGCCTGCCGAGGTATGGGACTACGATACGGTGAGCCGCGAGCGCCGCCTGATGAAGCGGCAGGAAGTGCCCTCCGGGCATGATCCGGCCGATTACGTGACCCGCCGCATCTTCGCCAAAGCGGGCGACGGCGAGATGGTGCCGATCTCCCTGCTCTACCGCGCCGGCACGGTGTTCGACGGCTCGGCGCCGCTGCTGCTCTACGGCTATGGCGCGTACGGAATTACCATTCCGGCGGGCTTCTCCACGAGCCGCCTGTCGCTGGTGGACCGCGGCTTCATCTATGCGATCGCCCATATCCGCGGCGGCACCGAGAAGGGCTGGCACTGGTATACCGACGGCAAGCTCGCCAGGAAGACCAACACCTTCACCGACTTCATCGCCGCCGCCGAGCATCTCGTTGCGGAAGGCATGACCAGGCCGGAGCGCATCGTCGCCCACGGCGGCTCGGCGGGAGGCATGCTGATGGGCGCCATCGCCAACCTGCGGCCGGAGCTGTTCGGCGGGATCATCGCCGAGGTGCCGTTCGTTGACGTTCTGTCCACCATGCTGGACGACACCCTGCCGCTCACCCCGCCGGAATGGCCGGAGTGGGGCAACCCCATCCGCGACGAGGGTGCATTCCGGCACATCCTGTCCTATTCGCCGGTGGACAACGTGCACGAGGCCGCCTATCCCGCCATCTTCGCGCTGGCCGGCCTCACCGATCCGCGGGTGACCTACTGGGAGCCCGCCAAATGGGTGGCCCGGCTGCGACAGATGAATCGGTCCGACCGGCCCGTCCTGCTGCGCACCAACATGGATGCGGGGCACGGCGGGGCGGCGGGGCGGTTCGACCGGCTCGACGAGGTGGCCCTGATCTATGCGTTCGCGCTGGAAACGGTGGGGGCCGCCACTTTGGTGCCATCAATGGCCTGAAGGTAGGGCCGCCGTCATCTGCGGGACGGCGGCCACGGCGCACCGGCGCGGTGGATGGGTCCCCTGCCATCGCTCCCCGACAGGGGGCGGCAGCGGGGAGCGGGAAGGACTGATGCGAGCGGGGCGGCTCTGCGCTTGATGGCAAGGGACTGATGGGCCGTCTCGATCGCTATATCTTCTCCACGGCCGGCGCCGCCTTCCTGGGCGTCGTGGTGGTGCTCGCGGGGATGATCTGGGTGACCCAGGCGCTGCGCCAGCTCGATCTGGTGACGAGCCAGGGCCAGACCATCATCGCCTTCTTCGCCATCACCGCCCTCACCATGCCCACCCTGGTGCTGGTGATCGCCCCGGCGGCGCTGTTCATCGCCACCGCCTATACCCTGCTGAAACTCAACGGCGACAGCGAGATCGTGGTGATGGCCGCGGCCGGCATGAGCCATTGGCGAGTGCTGCGGCCGCTCGCCCTGCTCGCGGTGCTGGTGTCGCTGTTCTGCGCCCTGCTCGCGGTCCAGGTGGTGCCGGCGAGCCTTCGCATCTTCCGCGAGGAGCTGACCCGGGTGCGCGCCGACGTGGTGGGCTTCGTCGCCCAGCCCGGGCGCTTCGTGAACCTGACGCAGGGCCTCGTCTTCCACGTCCGCGAGCGCGACGCCAACGGGGTGATGAGCGGGATCTTCATCAACGATTCCCGCGACAAGGAAATCTCCACCTATCTCGCCGATCGTGGGCAGATCGTGGAGAACAAGTCAGGCATCTTCCTCGTGCTGGAGAACGGGTCCATCCACCGGCGCTCGGCCGAAAAGTCCAACACCGCCAACAGCACCTCGGTGGTGGAGTTCCAGCGCTATGCCTTCGACCTGTCGTCACTGACGCCCAACAGCCAGTTCGTGGACATCCGCCCCAACGAGCGCTCCATGGGCTACCTGCTCAATCCGCCGACGGCGGACCCCTATTGGCGGCTGACCCCCGGCCGCTTTCGCGAGGAGATCCACAAGCGCCTGTCGGCGGGGCTCTATCCCTTCGCCTTCTTCGCCATCGCGGCGGCGGCGCTGGCCCGCCCGCGCACCACCCGGCAGAGCCGCGGCGCGGCGCTCACCGCCATCATCCCGGCCATGGGCGCGGTGCAGATCGGCAATTTCGCCATCGCCGGGCAGCTTCGGTCCCAGGAATGGGCGGTGCCGCTGATCTATCTCCTGCCGGTTGTCGCGGTGATCCTGTGCGCCATGGTGCTGCAGGGCTGGATCACCCTCGCGCCGCCGGCCTGGCTTACCCGCGCGACCGCGCAGATGAAGGCGCGCTTCACCCGCCCGCCGGCGGCGTCCAACCCATGAGCGGGCCCATCCCATGATCGGGCCGACCCTGGGCCGGTACTTCGCGAGGCGCTTCGCCACGGCCGTGGCGCTGATCTTCTTCTCCTGCGTCGCCCTCATCATGCTGGTCGACTTCCTGGAGATGGCGCGGCGCACCGCCGACCACGACGACGTGGGCATCGGCCTCGTGGCGCTGATCACGCTCTACCGCGCGCCCGCCTTCACCGAGCAGCTATTGCCGTTCGCCGTGCTGTTCGGCGCCATCGCCACCTTCGTGATGCTGTCGCGCAGCCTGGAGCTGGTGGTGGCCCGGGCGGTGGGCCTTTCGGTGTGGCAGTTCATCATGCCGCCGCTGGCGGTGGCCTTCCTGGTCGGCGTGTTCGCCACCACCGTGTTCAATCCGGTCTCGGCCGAGTTCAAGGAGCGGGCGAACACGCTGGAGGGCGAGATCTTCGGCTCCTCCATCTCGCTCAACGCCAAGTCCAAGGACGAATTCTGGGTGCGCCAGCAGAGCGTGGACGGGCAGGCCATCATCCAGGCCGCCGCCTCCCAGCAGGGCGGCCGGGTGCTGACCGGCGTGGTGATCTACGAGTTCGACAAGGCCGACAAGCTCATCGAGCGGGTGGAGGCCCGCACTGCAACATTGAGCGACGGGGCGTGGGTGCTCAGCAACGCCCGCGTGCTGGTGCCCGGATTCGACCAGCAGACCTACGATACCTACCTGGTGGCCACCAACCTCGATCCGCGCCAGGTTCAGGACACCCTGGTGGCCCCGGAAACCGTGTCCTTTTGGCAACTGCCGTCCGCCATTCGCAGTGCCGAACAATCGGGCTTCGGCGTCGAACGGTATCGCTTGCAGCTCCAGAGCCTTTTGGCACGGCCATTTTTGCTGGTCGCAATGGTCCTGATTGCCGCGGTGGTTGGGTTAAGGGTGTTCCGCTTCGGGGGCGTCGGACAAACGATTCTCGGTGGCGTGGCGGCAGGCTTTCTGCTTTATGTTGGCACCAAGATCGCTGAGGATCTCGGCGATGCGGGGATCGTGCATCCCGTTGCTGCTGCGTGGTTTCCGGCGGTTGCGGGCATCTTGATGGGGGTTCTCATTCTGCTGCATCGGGAGGACGGATGACGGTCGGCTCTAAGCCCTCCGGAGCTTGGCATTCCGCTGCCGGCGCGCCGCGTTCGCGCCGGGGTGGCGGAGCATTGCCTCGGCTCGCCGTCCTTCTGGCCGCCCTGCTGCTGCCGGCGGCGATGGGATCGGCCGCGCCTGCTGCAGCGCAGCAGAGCGGTCGCGGCCTCGGCACCGACAACCTGCTCCAGGCCCCCAAGCTCGACCCGAATCAGAAGATGCTGGTCACCGCCGACCAGATGGAATACGACTACCAGCGCGATACCGTCGCCGCGGTGGGCAACGTCCAGATCTATTACGACGGCTCCACCCTCGAAGCGCAGCGCGTGGTGCTCGACCGCAAGGCCAACCTGCTGAAGGCGGAGGGCAGCGTCCGCCTCAAGGACAAGGACGGCAAGGTCGTCACCGCCGAGAGCCTGCAGCTCACCCAGGACTTCAAGCAGGGCTTCGTCGATTCCCTGCGCCTCGACACCCCGGACAAGACCCATTTCGCGGCCACCCGCGCCGACCGCACGGACGGCAACGTCACCGTGTTCCAGAACGGCGTCTACACGGCCTGCGAGCCCTGCCGGGAAGATCCGAGCAAGCCGCCGCTGTGGCAGATCAAGGCCAAGCGGATCATCCACAACGAGGATGAGAAGGTCATCTATTACCAGGACGCCACGGTCGAGTTCTTCGGCTTCCCGGTGGCCTATTTCCCGTACCTCTCGTCGCCCGATCCGACGGTGAAGCGCAAGACCGGCTTCCTGATGCCGGAGTTCTTCTCCTCGAGCCAGATCGGCTACGGCGCCGGCATCCCGTTCTACTGGAACATCGCCCCCGACCGCGACCTCACCCTCACGCCCACCGTCTTCACCAAGCAGGGCCTGCTGATGAAGGGCGAGTGGCGCCAGCGCCTGATCAACGGCAGCTACACCATCCGCGCGGCGGGCATCGTCCAGCAGGACAAGGACGCCTTCCTGACCTATACGGATACCGGCATTCCCGATCCGCTGCCGGGCTATCGCGAGGACCGCGGCGCCATCGAGACGTCGGGCGCCTTCGCCCTCAACAAGTTCTGGACCTTCGGCTGGGATGCGACCATTGCGTCCGACCGGCGCTTCCTCAGCGACTACGGCCTCGTGGGCGAGGACGTGACGGAGAAGACCTCCACCGCCTACCTCACCGGCCAGGGCGACCGCTCCTATTTCGACCTGCGCGGCCTCTACTTCCTCGGCCTGTCGGTGACCGACGACCAGAACCGCATCCCGGTGGTGGGCACGCTCAACTACAGCAAGGTGTTCGACAAGCCGCTGTGGGACGGCGAGGCGGGCATGAAGGTGAACTTCACCTCGCTCACCCGCGAGCAGTCCGACTTCATCTCGACCAATGCGTACGACGCCAACGTGGGCTCCACCGGCGTGCCCAGCGGCTCGTGCGCCCTGACCAATCCCAATCCCACCCAGTGCCTGCTGCGCGGCGCGGCCGGTGACTACACCCGCCTGTCCGGCGAGCTCTACTGGAAGAAGACGCTGGTCGATTCCCTCGGCCAGATGTGGACCCCCTTCGTCAACGCCCAGGTGGACGTGGCCTCGGTCAACACCAGCGCGCTGCCCTACAATTATTCCTACGGCCCGGCCTTCGCCGACCAGAACCCGCTGCAGCCGGGCAGCGACGACCTCATCCGCGCCATGCCGGCGGTGGGCCTCGACTATCGCTATCCCTTCATCTCGGTGCAGAGCTGGGGCACCCAGACCATCGAGCCGCGGGCGCAGATCATCATCCGGCCGAACGAGACGGACATCGGCAAGTTCCCCAACGAGGATGCGCAGAGCCTCGTCTTCGACGACACCAACCTGTTCGAGATCAACAAATATTCGGGCTACGACCGGGTCGAGGGCGGCAGCCGCCTCAACCTCGGCGTGACCTACAGCGCCGCCATCGACGGGGCGGGCCTGTTCACCGCCATCGTCGGGCAGTCCTACAATCTGTTCGGCAAGAACTCGTTCGCGTACGGCGACATGGCCAACACCGGCCTCGAATCGGGCCTGGAGACCAGCGCCTCGGACTACATCGCCAAGTTCGGCTATTCGCCCACCAAGAACCTGGAGCTGGTGACCCGCTTCCGCTTCGACAACGAGGATCTGGGGCTGGAGCGCTTCGAGCTGCAGGGCAAGGCGACGGTGGACCGCCTGACCGTGACCGCCACCTACGGGCGCTACGAGGCCCAGCCCCTGCTCGGCTATTACGAGCGGCGCGAGGGCATCTTCACCACCGGCAGCATCAAGCTGAACGACAATTGGGCCCTGAAGGGCGCCATCCGCTACGACCTCAACAACGACGAGTTCGACTACACGCTGGTGGGCCTGAGCTATATCGACGACTGCTTCACCCTGGCGCTCAACTACATCACCGACTACACCGCCAACGGTCCGACCGGCGACCCGGTGAACAAGGTGATGCTGCGCATCGGCCTGCGCACCCTCGGCGAGGGCGGCTTCAGCACCTCCATCGGCAACAGCGATACCGCCCAGTGATCCGGGCGGGGCGGCGTCCCGCCCCCGGATGCCGGGCTCGGTCCCCTGCCCCGGCCGAGGTTTTCCGCCCCCTGACCCCGGCTCCGGATCGGATCACGCGAACCTGAGCCACCGCGAGGGGTTGGCCTTCCCGTGCCGCCAAGCTATGTTTCCCGCGAAACCGGCGCGCGCCTGCATCCGCCGCTGTCGTTCCGGCCGGCGACGGGAATAATCACGCAAGGACACAGCGCGCGGGCTGATGCGGCTGCTCCCTGAGCGGGCGCTGCCGAGGATTTCGGAGGGCTTTGGCGCCCTCCCCCGGGGCCGATCGCGGCAGGCTCGGGGCGCCGGTCCGCGAGGCGCCGGGCCATTCAGCCGCCCCTGCGGCCCCGAGCAAGCCCAAATACCGCCACAGGAACCGGCCAAGACAATCAACTGAGTTTACCCGCGAACACGATCCGCCCGTCAGTCCCCATCGCCCCCGGGCGGGGCACCCGGCGCGGGATCCATCTTCCGGAAGGACCATGACCGCTCTTCTGCTTCGCCCCTTCGCCGCCCTTGCCCTGACCCTTCTCGCCCTCGCGGCGGGAGCTGAAAGCGCATCCGCCCAGCAGATCGTGGTCATGGTGAACGGCGCGCCCATCACCACCTATGACGTCTCCCAGCGCCAGCGGCTGCACCAGCTCATCGACCGCAAGAGCATCAGCTCCAAGGAGGCGCTCGACGACCTGATCGACGAGAACATCAAGGTCCAGCAGGCCAAGCGCCTCGGCGCCGCCCTCGACGAAGACGACACCAACCGGCTCTATGCCTCGGTGGCCGAACGCTCGGGGCGCACCCCGCAGGAGCTGACCGCGAGCCTCGCCCAGTCCGGGCTCGATGCGCGCACCTTCAAGAACAAGCTTGCCGCCGATTATCTCTGGAACCAGTATGTGCGCGCCCGCGCCGGCACGGTGAACGTGCGCGAGGCCGACGTGATGGCCGCCCTGCAGAAGCGCGGCGCCACCCAGATGGTGGCCACGGAATACACCCTGCGCCCCATCATCTTCGTGGTGCCGCGCAAGGCGAACAATTACGGCGCCCGGCTGCAGGAAGCCAACGCCCTGCGGTCGCGCTTCACCGATTGCGACAGCGGCATCGCCACCGCCATGGGCATGAAGGAAGTGGTGGTGCGCCCGCCGGTGCTGCGCATGTCCTCCGACATGCCCGATGCCCTGCGCAAGATCCTCGACAAGACCGAGATCGGCCGCCTCACCCAGCCGGAAGTGACGCAGAGCGGGGTCGAGACCTTCGCCATCTGCGGCAAGCGCGAGGTGCGGGGCGACAGCGCGGAGAAGCGCGAGATCAAGGATGAGCTCAGCACCGCGCAGTTCAACAAGGAATCCAAGAAGCTCATCGAGGAGCTGCGGCGCGGCGCCCTGATCCAGTATCGCTGACGCCCCGGCCGACGCCGGAGCGCGCCGCCCCTCATGAGACCGCACCCATGACGCGGCCCCTTGCCCTGAGCCTCGGCGAACCCGCCGGCATCGGGCCGGACCTGGCGCTCCTCGCCTGGCTCCGGCGCGATGCGGCGCGGCTGCCGGCCTTCATCGCCGTGGGCGACCCCGATCTGCTGCGCGACCGGGCCGAGCGCCTCGGCCTCGCCGTCCCCCTCGCCCGATGCACCGCCGGCGAGGCGCCGGCCGCCTTCACGGACGCCCTGCCGGTGCTCCCCACCCGGCAGCGCGCCACCGCCGCGCCGGGAGGGCCGGACGGCTCCAGCGCCCCGTCCGTCCTCGCCAGCCTCGAGGGCGCGCTCGATCTGGTGCGGGTGGGACAGGCGGCGGCCCTCGTCACCAATCCGCTCGCCAAGTCGGTGATGTACGAGGCGGGCTTCCGCTTTCCCGGCCACACCGAATATCTCGCCGCCCAAGCCGTGCCCGACGGCGCGCCGGTGCCACGGCCGGTGATGATGATCTGGTCCGAGCTGCTGGCCGTGGTGCCCGCCACCATCCACGTGCCGCTGGCGGAGGTGCCCGGCCTCGTCACCGTGCCGCTGCTGGTGGAGACGGGTCGCATCGTCGCCCGCGACATGGCCCGCCGCTTCGGCATCGGCCGGCCGCGCCTCGCCTTCGCCGGCCTCAATCCCCACGCCGGGGAGAACGGCACCCTCGGCCGCGAGGACGAGGAGGTGGTGCGCCCCGCCGTCGCCGCTTTGCGCGCCGAGGGCATCGATGCGCGCGGCCCGCTGCCCGCGGACACGCTCTTCCACCCCGAGGCCCGCGCCACCTACGACGCGGTGATCGGCATGTATCACGATCAGGTGCTCATCCCGGCCAAGACCCTCGCCTTCCACGACGGGGTGAACGTGACCCTGGGCCTGCCCTTCATCCGCACCTCGCCGGATCACGGCACCGCCTTCGACCTCGCCGGCACCGGGCGGGCCAATCCGTCGAGCCTGATGGCGGCGCTGCGCCTCGCCCGCCGCCTCGCCGATTCCGAGGCGGCCGCGGACGCCGGACCCTCACCTGCGAAAGCCCTGCCGTGAGCGCCATCGACGACCTTCCGCCGCTGCGCGACGTGATCCGGCGCCACGGGCTCTCGGCGCAGAAATCGCTCGGCCAGAACTTCCTGCTCGACCTCAACCTCACGAGCCGCATCGCCCGCGCCTCCGGCCCGCTGGAGGGCGCGACCGTGGTGGAGGTGGGCCCCGGCCCCGGCGGGCTCACCCGCGCGCTGCTGGCGCTGGGGGCGCGCCGCGTCATCGCCATCGAGCGGGACCGGCGCTGCATGGAGGCGCTGGAGGAGATTTCCGACGCCTATCCCGGCCGCCTCACCGTCGTCGAGGCCGACGCGCTGGAGGTGGACATGGCCGCCCTCACCGAGGGCGCGCCGGCTCGGGTGGTCGCGAACCTGCCCTATAACGTTGCGACGCTGCTGCTGGTGGGCTGGCTCTCCACCCATCCCTGGCCGCCCTGGTTCACCTCGCTGACCCTGATGTTCCAGAAGGAGGTGGCCGAGCGCATCGTCGCCCAGGCGGGCTCCAAGGCCTACGGGCGGCTTGCCGTGCTGGCCTCCTGGCGCACGACGGCGAAGATGGCGTTCGACGTGGCGCCGTCCGCCTTCGTGCCGCCGCCCAAGGTGACCTCATCCGTGGTGCATCTGGTGCCGCGCGCCGAACCCCTGCCCTGTGCCCTCTGGGCGCTGGAGAAGGTGACCGAGGCCGCCTTCGGCCAGCGCCGCAAGATGCTGCGCCAGAGCCTGAAATCCCTCGGCGTCGATCCCCTCGCCCTGCTCGCGGAGACCAGGATCGAGGAGACCCGGCGGGCCGAGGAGATCCCCATGGAGGGCTTCGTGGCGCTCGCCCGCGCCTATGTCCGGGCGAAGACGCAG
>JAFIHR010000295.1 GCA_017849325.1 Xanthobacter autotrophicus
CCGCCGGTCCCTAGGCGCGGCGGCGCAGCAGGTAGATGTCCATGATCCAGCCGTGGCGGGCGCGGGCCTCGGCGCGGGCGGCGAGGATGCGCGGGGCCGCCTCGGCCAGGGGGCCCGCCTCCAGCACCTGCTCGGGCATGCCGAGGAAGGCGCCCCAACAGATGTCGAGACCCGCCGGATCGAGGCGCTGGAAGGAGCATTCCCCGTCGAGCATCACCACCACGGTGTCGGCGCCCTCCGGCCAGCCGAAGTCGCGCAGCCGGCGGCCGGTGGTCACCGTGACCGCGCCGTTCACCGTGTTGAACGGGATGGCATGGGCGGCGGTGAGCGCCTGCAGGGCGGAGATCCCCGGCACCACGCGCAGGCGCGGGCGCGGATCGAGCCGCTCGGCGATGCGCAGGGTGCTGTCGTAGAGGCCCGGATCGCCCCAGACCAGCAGCGCCACCGGGCCGTTCGGCCGGGCCTCGGCGATGCTGCGCGCCCAGAGCGCGGCGATGGCGTCGTGCCAGCGCCGGACGCGCTCCAGATAGGGCAGGCTCTCGTCGCGCACCGGCATGTCGAACTCGGCCACCGGCGCGGTGCTGCCGCAGTCCTTGAGGATGGCATGGCGCAGGTCCGCGAGGTCCGCCTTGTCCGGACCCTTGCGTGGCACCAGGATGAGCGCCGCCTCGCGCAGCGCCCGGTGCGCCTCGAGGGTCACATGGGCCGGGTTGCCGGTGCCGATGCCGATCAGCCAGAGCTCAGTCAAAGCCCACCCCCAGTTCCGCGAGGGGTCCGTAGACGATCAGCGCCGGCCGGCTGCTCACCGCGCCGGCAAGCCGCTCCGCCAGCGCGGCGACGGTGAGGCGGTGGAGCGCCTGCTCGGGCGTTCCCACCGCTTCCGCCAGCAGCGCGGGCGTGTCGCCGGCAAGGCCGCGCTCCATCAGCGCGGCGGCGAGGGCGGGAAAGGTGCGCTGGCCCATGAACACCACGGTGCAGGCCTTCGGATCGGCCAGGGCGGCGAGGTCGATATCGGGCGGCAGGCGGCCGTCCACGTCGTGCCCGGTCACGAACTGCACGCGCCGGGCGGTCAGGCGGCGGGTCAGCGGAATGCCGCAGGCCGCCGCCGCCGCGAAGGGCGAGGGAATGCCGGGCACGATCTCGTAGGCGATGCTCGCCGCCCGGACCGCCACCAGCTCCTCCTCCAGGCGCCCGAACAGGCCGCCGTCGCCCGACTTCAGGCGCACCACCCGCCCGCCGGCCCGGGCATAATCCACCAGCAGCCGGCTCACGTGGTCCTGCCGGGGCGAGGGGCGGCCGGCGCGCTTGCCCACCCCCACGAGGTCCGCGCCCGGCCGCGCGAGCGCGAGGATCGGCCCCGCCGACAGATCGTCGAACAGCACCGCGTCGGCCCGCTTCAGGCGGTCCGCGGCCTTGAGGGTGAGCAGTTCCGGATCACCGGGCCCGGAGCCGACGAAGCTGACGAACCCGCTCACGGGCGCTCCTGTGCGATCAGATGGAAGAAGGTCCCGGTCACCTGCCCGCGCCGCGAGCCGGTTTCGGGCACCGGAGTGCCGTCGGCATCGGCGACCCGGGCGAGCGGCGCGTCGGGCTGCGCGAGGATGGTGGAGTAATGGAACTCGTGGCCGCGCAGCACCGCGCCGGCGGCGTGCCCCGGCATGGGGGCCTCAAGCTCCGCCCGGCGGTAGCCGAGATGGAGCCTGCGCGTCTCGTAGGAGGTGACGAGCCCCAGCAGCCCCGCCATGGGGTGGCGCACCCCCTCCTTGTCGATCAGCGCGTCGCCAAGCACCATGTAGCCGCCGCACTCGCCATGCACCGGGCGGCCCTCGGCATGGCGGCGCAGCCCCGCCAGGAAGCGCCCGGCGCTCGCGAGGCGCCCGGCATGGAGCTCGGGATAGCCCCCCGGCAGCCAGACGAGATCGGCGGTCGGGTCGGGCGCCGCATCGGCGAGGGGGGAGAAGGGCAGGATCTCGGCCCCCGCCGCGCGCCATCCCTCCACGAGGTGCGGATAGGTGAAGGAAAAGGCGAGGTCCTGCGCCAGGGCGATACGCTGCGCCGGCGGGGGTGGCAGGGGGCCGGCGTCCGGCGTCCGGGACCCGCGCGCCGCCGCCGCGACGGCGGCAAGGTCCACATGGGCGCGCAGGAAGCTGGCATAGCCGGCGATGGCGGCCTCGAGGTCGGGATGCTCCGCCGCCTGGATCAGGCCGAGATGGCGCTCGGGCAGGGTGAGATCACCGCGCCGGGGCAGCGCGCCCAGCACCGTGAGCCCCGCCCGCTCCATGCCGAGCCGGACGAGGCGCTCGTGGCGCGGGCTCGCCACCCGGTTCAGGATCACGCCCGCGAACGGCAGATCGGGCATGTAGCGGGCAAAGCCCAGCGCGGTGGCGGCGGCGGATTGCGCCTGGCCGCCCACGTCGAGCACCAGGATCACCGGCCAGCCCAGCGCCTGCGCCGTCTCCGCGCTCGATCCGAAGCCGATGCGGCCGCGCGTGGCGACCCCGTCGTAGAGGCCCATGGAGCCTTCGGCGAGGCACAGGTCGGCGCCCCGCGCCCGTGCGGCGATGGCCGAGAACAGCTCCTCCCCCATGGCCCAGCTGTCGAGGTTGAATGAGGCGCGCCCGCTGGCGGCACGGTGGAAGGCGGGGTCGATATAGTCGGGCCCGGACTTGAACGGCTGCACCGCGAGGCCGTCCTCCACCAGCGCCCGGAGCAGCCCCAGCACCACCGTGGTCTTGCCCGTGCCGGACGAGGGCGCGGAAACGAGGAGGCCCGGCGGGAAGCCGTTGGCGCGTGGATCACTCATCGTCCGGCGTCCAGCCCGCCCAGGGGCTCTCGGCCGACTGCGGACGGTAGCGGCGGTCGTAGTCGGCTGCGTAGAGCCGGCTTTCCGTGAAGCCCTGCGCCGCCAGCGCCGGGCCGACGAGGATGAGCGCGGTGCGCGAGATGTCGTCCGAGAGCGCGGCCTCGATGGTGGCGAGCGTCGCGCGGATGATGCGCTGATCGGGCCAGCTCGCCCGGTAGACCACCGCCACCGGGCAGTCCGGCCCGTAATGGGGCGACAGGTCCGCCACCACCCGGGCGATGGTCTGGATCGACAGATGGATGGCGAGGGTTGCCCCGGTGGCGCCGAAGGCGGCGAGGGTTTCGCTCTCCGGCATGGCGGAGGCGCGGCCCGGCGTGCGGGTAAGCACCACCGACTGGGCGAGCCCCGGCAGGGTCAGCTCCGCCCCCAGCGCGGCCGCCGCCGCGGCGAACGAGGGCACGCCCGGCGTCACCGTAAAGGGGATGCCGAGCGCCTCCAGCCGGCGGACCTGCTCGCCCATGGCCGACCAGACCGAGAGGTCGCCGGAATGCAGCCGCGCCACGTCCTCGCCCGCCTGATGGGCGCGGGCGATCTCGGCCATGATGGCGTCGAGGTCCAGGGGCGCGGTATTGACGATGCGCGCGCCCGGCGGGCAGTGCGCCAGCACCGCCTCGGGCACCAGCGAGCCGGCATAGAGGCAGACCGGGCAGGCGGCGATGAGGTCGCGGCCGCGCAGGGTCAGGAGGTCGGGCGCGCCGGGGCCGGCGCCGATGAAATGCACGGTCATCGCCGGTCTCCCCTGGAAAGGACGCGAGAGGTCCTGCGCCGCGCGGCCATCACAGCACCACCTTCCATTGCACCACCGGATAGGCCGCCTTCCAGCCGCGCCGCCCGCCGAGGGGCGCGGCCTGCGCCAGCTCGATGCGCAGCAGCTCGCCGCCGCGCCGGGCGTGCGCCTGCGCCAGCACCGCTTCGGATTCGAGGGTCACCGCATTGGCCACCAGCCGCGTGCCGGGCGCGAGGCGCGCGGTGAGATGATCGAGCAGGGTCTCCGACAGGCCGCCGCCGATGAACACCGCCTGCGGCGCCGCGAGGTGCTCCAGCGCCGCGGGCGCGGTTCCCTCGACCACCTGAAGGCGATCGGCGCCGAGCCGTGCGGCGTTGATGCGGATGCGGGCGGCGCGATCCGGATGGGCCTCGATGCTGATCGCTTCGGTCGCCGGATGGCTCAAGAGCCATTCGATGGCCACCGAGCCGGAGCCGCCGCCGATGTCCCACAACAGCTCGCCGGGCCGTGGCGCCAGCGCGGAGAGGGTCAGCGCCCGCACCGGGCGCTTTGTGATCTGCCCGTCGTTGTCGAAGAACGCATCATCGAGGCCCAAGGTGCAGGGCACCACCGCGCCTGCCCCTTCCACGTCCAGCGCGACGCACACCGGGTGCGCGAAGCCGTCGGGCGGCAGCTCGTCCGCGCGCGCCTGCGTCACCCGTTCGCGCGGCCCGCCCAGGGCTTCCATCACCCACAGCCGGCTGGCGCCGAAGCCCGCGGCGGCGAGATAGGCGGCCAGCTCCGCCACCGCCGCGCTGTCGCGCAGCAGCACGATGGCGCGAGCTCCCGACGCGAGGTGCGTCCGCAGGCGGCTCAGCGGCGCCGCATGGAGGCCGAGGCAGGCCGTGCGCTCGATAGGCCAGCCGAGCCGGGCGGCGGCGAGGGAGAAGGTGGAGGGACCGGGCAGGGCGCGCCATTCGCCGGGGGCGAATTCGCGGGCGATCACGCTGCCGGCGCCGAACCAGAACGGATCACCCGAGGCCAGCACGCCCACCCGGCGTCCGCGCAGGGCGCGCAGCAGCGGCAGGCCGTCGGCAAACGGCACCGGCCATAAGATCCGTTCGGCCGCAAGATCCGGCAGCAGCGACAGATGGCGCGCCGCGCCCATGACCACCTCGGCGGCTTCGAGCGCGGCGCGGCTTGCGGGGGGCAGGCCGTCGGGTCCATCCTCGCCGAGCCCGACGATGGTCAGCCAGGGGGCTTCGGCCATCGGCGCATCGGCCCTTCCAGCCTCAGCCATGAGAGCTCCTCACATGCGTCCCAACCTGCTGATCCTGGCCGGCACCACCGAGGCGGCGGCGCTCGCCCGCGCCGTGGTCGCGGCCGGCCTTTCGGGCACGGTCTCCTTCGCCGGGCGGGTGGAGAAGCTGCCGGCCCAGCCGCTGCCGCAGCGCGTGGGCGGCTTCGGCGGCATCGCCGGGCTTGAGGCCTATCTGCGCGACAACCACATCACCCACGTGATCGACGCCACCCATCCCTTCGCCGCCCAGATGAGCGCCCATGCGGTGGCGGCCTGCGGCCGGCTCGGCGTGCCACTGGTGGCGCTGACCCGCGCGCCCTGGACGCCGGTGGCTGGCGACCGCTGGATCCGCGTGCCCGACATCCCGGCTGCCGTGGCGGCGCTGGCGCGTCCGGCCGAGCGCGTCATGCTCGCGGTGGGGCGCATGCACCTCGCCGAGTTCGCGCCCAATCCGCAGCATTTCTACCTGCTGCGCCTCGTCGAGCCGCAAAAGGAGCCCATGCCCTTCCCCGATTGTCACGTGGTCGTCGATCGCGGACCGTTCAGCGAAGCGGCCGACCGCCGGCTGATGGAGGAGCAGCGCATCGGGCTCGTGGTCTCGAAGAATTCCGGCGGCACCGGCGCCTATGCCAAGATCGCGGCGGCGCGCAGCCTGGGGCTTCCGGTGATCATGATCGACCGGCCGGCCGGCCTCGCACGGGCCGAGGTGGAGAGCGTGGAGGCGGTGCTCGACTGGATCGCTCATGCCGACACCGACCTCGGCGTGTAGACCAGGGGGCGCCCCTCCCGCGCGATGACCCGCGTGGTGGAGGAGCCCACCAGCACGAGGGTGCGCATGTCCGCCATCTCCGGCCGCGCCTCGCTGAGCGGCACGACGCGGATTTCCTCCTCCGGGGTAGCGACGGCGCGGGCGAAGATCACGATGCGGCCGGGCTCGCACACCGTGCGCAGGACATCGAGGGCGCGCTCGAACCCCTCGGGCCGCGATTTGGAGCGCGGATTGTAGAAGGCCATGGCGAAATCGGCCTCGGCCGCCAGCTTCAGCCGCCGCTCGATGAGCTCCCAGGGCTTCAGGTTGTCCGACAGGTTGATGGCGCAGAAGTCGTGGCCCAGCGGCGCGCCGGCATGGGCGGCGGCCGCCAGCATGGCGGTCACCCCGGGCAGGACGCGGATGTCGAGCGCCCGCCATTCGGGCGCGCCGTCTTCCAGCGCCTCGAACACCGCGGAGGCCATGGCGAACACGCCGGGATCGCCCGAGGAGACCACCACCACGCGCCGCCCTTCGGCAGCCAGCGCGAGGGCATGGCGGGCGCGGTCGATTTCCTCGCGGTTGTCGCTCTCATGCAGGTTCAGCCCGGCGCGCGGCGCGACGCGGCGCACATAAGGGATGTAGCCCACCACGTCGGTCGCCTCGCCGAGCGCCGCCGTCACCTCCGGCGTCACCAGCCGCTCGTCGCCCGGACCCAGCCCGGCGACGGCGAGCCATCCTTTTCCGCCCGCGCTCATGGCCGCCGCCCCTGGCCGTGGACGATGACGATGGAGAAATAAGGGGCGCTCTCCCCGGCGATCTCGGCAAGCGGGGTCACCCGCTCCTCGACCATGCTGGCGTATTCGACGAGGAAGGCGCGGTCCGCCTTGCCGGCCGCCGCGAGGGCGCGGCGCACCCGGCCGAGGTTGCGGCCGATCTTCATCACCACCAGCGCCTCGGCCTCGGCCATGCGGCGCGCGAGCTCCGGCTCCGGCAGGGTGCCGGCCAGAACCGCGAGGGCGTCGTCGCCCCAGGTCACCGGCGCGCCGGTCGCGGTCCAGGCCGCCGACATGCCGGTGATCGCCGGCACCACCTTCACCGGCACGTGGTCCTTGAGGCGGATGTGCAGGTGCATGAAGGAGCCGTAGAAGAAGGGGTCGCCCTCGCACAGCACCACCACGTCCTCGCCGGCCTCCGCCAAAGCGCGCAGATGGGCGGTCGCCCCGGCATAGAAGCCGGACAGCGCCTCGTTGTAGCGCGGGTCGGCGAGGGGGATCTCGGTGGTGACCGGATAATCCATGGGATATTCCCGCGCGTCGGCCCGCACCATGCCCTCGACGATGCCGCGCGCCCGGCCGGGAAGGCCGGCCTTGCGGAAATAGGCGATGTTGCGGGCGCCGCGCACCAGCCGGTCGGCGCGCACGCTCATCAGTTCCGGATCTCCGGGGCCGAGCCCCACGCCATAGACCGTGCCCATGCTCATTCGGCGCGGCTCGCGATGGCGTTGATGGCGGCGACCGTGATGGCGCTGCCGCCGAGGCGGCCCTCGACGATGAGGCTGGGCGCCGGCTGCGCCGCCCAAAGGGCGTCCTTGGATTCCCGCGCGCCGACGAAGCCCACGGGGCAGCCGATGATGGCCGCCGGGCGCGGGCAGTCGGGCTGCTCCAGCATCTCCAGCAGATGGAAGAGGGCGGTCGGCGCGTTGCCGATGGCCACGAGCGCGCCCTCGAGGCGGGGACGCCACAGCTCCACCGCGGCGGCCGAGCGCGTGGTGCGAAGGCGCGCCGCGAGGGCCGGCACCTCGGGCTCCTGCAGCGTGCAGATCACCGCATTGTCCACCGGCAGGCGCTTGCGGGTGACGCCCTCCGAGACCATGCGGGCATCGCACAGGATCGGCGCGCCGGCCTCCAGCGCTGCCCGCGCGGCGGCGACCATGCCGGGCGAGAAGCGGATGTGCGCCTCAAGGCCCACCATGCCGGCGGCATGGATCATGCGCACCGCCACCTGTTCCTCGTCGGCGTCGAACGGCTTGAGGTCCGCCTCCGCCCGGATGGTGGCGAAGGACTGGGCATAGATGGCCGCGCCGTCGGTTTCGTATTCGTAGGGCATCGGTCAGCCGCCAACCATCGTTTCCACCTGCCGCGGGGCCATCCCGCGGCGCTCGGGTTCATCCCACGGTGCACCTTTTGTGACAAGGTCGAACGCGCCGGCGCGCCCCACCAGGGTCAGCTCCGCGCGGGCCGGATGGGCGCAGCCCTTGGCGCAGCCCGAGACATGCAGCAGCGCGCCCCGCGGCATCAGCGGCGCGAGCGCGCGGGCCAGCTCGCGGGTGGCAACGCTGGCCTGCGGACAGCCGGGCGCGCCGGTGCAGGCGACGACGCCGAGCAGGGGATCGCCGGGGGTGGTGATGAGATCCCGCGCGCCGGTGATCGGCGCGGTGTCGCGCGGATCGGGCAGGTGCACCATGCGGTGGGGCGTGATGCGGAGAGTGCTCGCGCCGGTATCGGCGAGGCGGGCCATATCCTCGGCGCGGAACTGGCCGAAGGCGGCCGCCACGTTGAGGCCCGCTCCCATGGCGCCGGGGCCCGGCAGCGGCGCGTCGGGGTTGGGCGGCGCTTCGCCGGCGAGGGCAGGGGGCAGCACGGCGCCGGCGGCGAGATGCCGGCTCATCCGGCCCCGTCCGTCCGCTCCGACGCCGCCGGAAGCGA
>JAFIHR010000296.1 GCA_017849325.1 Xanthobacter autotrophicus
ACCGCGGCCAGCACCACAACGGCGGTCACGGCAACGATCACGATCCACGGCTTGCGCGGCGTCGCCGCCTTGGGGGCGGGGGCTTGGGCGGCGGGCTTCTCGGGGGCGGACAGCGCGTCGGGCACGGGCGGCATCTTCCTTCCGGCATTTACCCCTCGGGCGCTCTCGGGCGGGGGTGCTTGCGGCGATCTTCGGGCGCTGTTAGGCGATGTTCAAGGGCATCTGTCAACGTCGGCGCCGGATCGGGACGGGGGAGCACCCGGATCGGGATTTCCGTCTTCCGGCCCCTGCGACATGCCCGTTCCGCCTTCGCGATGGCGCCGCCGTCCGCGGGGGCATGGGCCTCAAGGAGCGTGTGTCGAACCCCGTGCCGCCATCAGATGCCACCCATGATCGCTGGGTGTTCGCCTACGGCTCCCTGATGTGGAACCCGGGCTTCGCCTTCGCCGAGCGCCGCGAGGCCCGGCTGATCGGCGCCCATCGCGCGCTGTGCGTCTATTCGTTCCACCATCGCGGCACGCCGGAGCGGCCGGGGTTGGTGCTCGGGCTCGATCTCGGCGGCTCGTGCCGCGGCATCGCCTACCGGGTGAAGGTGGAGGATTGGGCGGCGACCCATGCCTATCTCACCGAGCGCGAGCAGATTTCCGGTGTCTATCGCGAGAGCATCCGGCGGGTGCAGCTGCTCGACGGCTCGGGGCGCGATGCGCCCGCGGTGAGCTATCTGGTGAACCGGGCCCATGCCCAGTACGCCCGGCGCCTCAGCCTTCAGGACCAGCTCGATCTGGTGCGCCGCTCCCACGGCCGCTCCGGGGCCAATGCGGACTATGTGCTGGCCACGGTGAAGGCGCTCGCGGCGCTGGGGCTGGCCGACCGCGATCTCGACTGGATCGCCGTGCGCCTGCATCACACACCCCCGGCCGACGCCTGCCCGGGGGTGGAGGAACTACCCTAGCTCCGCGGTATTCGGCCTTCGCTCCGGTCAGGCGGCATGCTGGCGGCCGCGGGCGTGCAGCGGCCGGGGCAGCGCCGGCAGATTGCCGTGCGGCCAGTGCGCCGTGCCGGAGGCCACGCGGGAGGGGCGCGGCAGCACGGCGGGCGGCGGGGGCAGGGTGCGCGAGCCGCTCCGCAGTTCCGGACGCGGCGGGTCGAGGAGGCGCTTCAGGCTGTCCGTCGCGGTCTCGCCGAACACGTGAACATGGATCTCGTCCGCCGCCAGCTTCAGCGCGGCGCGGCGCGCCGGCTCGCCCGCCCGTCCCACCCACATGGCGATGGGCCCGGCCGGGGTCCGGCGGGCGACGATGGCGATGGCGTCCGGATAGTCGGGCGCCGCGTCGGCCGGATAGACCGAGAAGATATGGCGGACACCCTCCTCGTCGCGCCAGAAGCGGTAGCGCGCGCCGAGCGCGCCGTGCTTCAGGCCATTGAGGCAGCCGGCGTCAGCCAAGGGGATGCGGAGCGAATCAGTCGCGTTCATGAGAACGAAACTAGAACGATGTCGGCAGCCGGATCAAGAGTTTTCCACAGGGGTGGACAATTGTGACGACTTGCCTTCAGCTGCAACGGTTTGCGGGGCATCGGCGCCGAGCGCGTCCAGCCCCTCCTGTAGTAAGCGGTTACTGGCGTCCTCGATGTCGGCTTCAAGCCGGCTCAGGAAGGCGGCGCGTGGCAGGCCGGGCGGCAGGACCGGCAGAAATTCCACCAGAATCGTCCCCGGCCTGTGCTGGAGAGAGCGGCGCGGCCAGTAGAGGCCGGCGTTCAGCGCCACCGGCAGGCAGGGCACCTTCAGCTGGTCGTAGAGAAAGGCGATGCCGGGCTTGTAGGCCGGCGGTGCGCCGGGCGGGCGCCGTGTGCCTTCGGGAAAGATGAGGACCTGCCGGCCGGTCGCGGTCTCGGCCGCGGCGGTGCGCACCATGTCGGCCAGCGCCGACCGGCCGCCCGCGCGGTCGACCGGGATCATGCGCTGCTTCGCGGCGAACCAGCCGAACACCGGGATGCGCATCAGTTCCTTCTTCAGGATGAAGGCGGGATCGGAGAACAGCGGCAGCAGCGCGAAGGTCTCCCAGGCCGACTGGTGCTTGGCGGCGATGAGCAGCGGGCCGTCGGGAATGTTCTCCACGCCGCGGAATTCGGCCCTGGTGCCGACGATGAGGCGCAGCAGCACGGTGTTGGTCGCCACCCAGGTCATCACCCCCACGCGCCACATGGCCTTGCGCGACAGCACCGGTAGGAGCGGGAGGAAGACGAGGAGGTAGAAGGTCGTCGTTCCGTAGAAGGCCGCCTGGAACAGGAGTGAGCGCAGCAGCCTCATGCGCCGGTCCCCCGGCAGGATGCGGCGCTCAAGGCGCGGCTTGCTCGGCGCCCGACGCGGGGGCGGCCGCCGTCGCGGCCTCGTGCTCCGGCGCGATGACGGCCTGGGCGGGACGGATCTTCACCTTGGCCATCACGTATTTCAGATATTCCTTGAAGAGCAGCTTCAAGGTGGAAGGATCGCGCCACCATTGCTCGGCCTGCATGCGGGTCGTCACCACCGGATAGGACACCAGCTCCACGTCCGGCAAGGCCCGCCCGAGCTCCAGGATGGCACGGGGCATGTGCCAGGCCGATGTCACCACCACCAGGGAGCGGAAGCGCTGGCTGCGGGTCCATTCCGCGGCCTCCAGCGCGTTGCCCCGGGTGTTGAGGGCCCGGTGGCCGAGATCGACGCAGCAGGCGATCAGCCGGTCGCCGTCGGGCAGGGTGCGGCGCAGCTCCGCCGGGGTGGTCTGCGGATTGACCCCGGTGATGAGCAGGCGCCGGCCGCGGCCTTCCGAGAGCAGGCCCACCGCGTCGGAGATGCGCGAGGCCCCGCCGGTGAGCACCACGATGGCGTCGGCCGTCTTCAGGCTGGACGGCTCGCGGGCGGCGATCTGGGTGGTGAAGGCGAGGAACCCGGCGAGCCCCGACACGATCACCAGCCCGGCCAGCAGCAGCAGCGCCTTGATCAGCCGGCGCGCGAGCGGACGGCCCCCGCCGGCGCTTCCGCCACCGGCCAGCACGCCGGCGGACGACCGGCGCGGCAGGGCGGGCCGCTGCTCTTCGGCCGAGATCTTGGCGAGTGCTCCTTCGGACATGCTCATCAAATCAGGGTGACGTGGGAATGCGGCACTGGCGTGAAGGCGTGTCCTTCCGCCCCGCCACAATATGCCGGCTCATTGAATCGTCCTCAACGTCCGGTAAACGGTGATGCGCGAGGTCAGCGCGGTGGCCAGCGCCACCACCACCACCGCCCCGGCGATGCCGACGAAGCCCCAGATGCCCGGCGAGAGCCAGCCGAGGAAGGTCGGCTGCTCCGGATCGACCCCCGCGCCGAGGCGCGGCAGGAAGGCGATGGCGAGGAACAGGGCCACCGCCGCGCCGCCGCCGATCAGCCCGCCCTGGGCGCCGATCTTCAGGAAGTGGCGCTGGAACTGGGCGGCGATGAAGCTGTCGCGCGCGCCCACGAAATGCAGCACCTCCACCACGGCCCGGTTGGTGGCCACCGCCGCCCGGGTGGCGAACACCACCGAGAGGATGGTGGCGAGCCCCACCAGCACCAGCAGGCCCAGCCCGGTGGCCATCACCCCTTCGGCCATGCCGGTGAGGCGCCGGGAGAAGGCGCGGTGGTCGTCCAGGGTGGCGGTGGGAATGCGGTCGGTCAGGGTACGCTTGAGCTTGGCGAGATCGGCGGTGTCCGAGCCGTCGAGGCGCACCACCACCACCCGCGGCACCGGCAGGTCGCCGAGATCGAGGCCCGAGCCGAGCCAGGGCTCGAGCAGGCGGGAGGTCTCGTCGCCGGAGAGCACGTGCACCTCGGCGATGCCGGGGGTGGAGCGGGCGATCGAGGCGGCGGCCTCCACCTCGGCGTCGGTGGCGGCCTTCTCGCCGGCGCGGATCTGGATGGTGACCTCGCGGGTCACGTCGGCGCGCCACTGGCCGGCTGTGGCGCGCACCGCCAGGGTGGCGCCGATGGTCAGCGAGGCGAGGAAGGTCATGATCGCCACCACCGCCACCAGCGCGCGCCCGGCCACCGTCGCCTTGGGCACGATGGGGCCCTGGGTGCGGGCCTGGCTGCGGCCACTGGCGCGCCCGGCCTCCCCGGCGGGCGGGGTGGCGGCGCGCGGCTCGGGGCGGGCGGTGTCAATCATAGACATAGAGCCGTCCGTCGGCGATCACGAGGCGCCGCGCGTCGAACTGGTCCATGAGCGCGATGTCGTGGGTGGCGATCAGCACCGAGGTGCCCGACTTGTTGAGCTCCACGAACAGGCGCAGCAGGCGGCGGGCGAGGGTCGGATCCACGTTGCCGGTGGGCTCGTCGGCGAGCAGGAACTCGGGCCGGCCGATGAGCGCGCGGGCGATGGCGGCGCGCTGCTTCTCGCCGCCGGAGAGCACCGGGGGCAGCACGTGCATGCGCTCGCCCAGGCCGACCCATTGCAGCAATTCCGTCACCTCCGCGCGGTAGCTCATCTCGTCCCGGCCCAGCACTCTGAGGGGGAGGGCGACGTTTTCATAGGTGGTGAGATGGTCGAGCAGGCGAAAATCCTGGAACACGATGCCGATGCGCCGGCGCAGCACCGCCACCTCGTCGGGATCGAGGGAGGAGACGTCGCGGCCGAACAGGGTGATGAGCCCGCGCGTCGGCTTCAGCGAGAGGAAGAGCAGGCGCATCAGCGTGGTCTTGCCCGCGCCCGAGGGGCCGGTGAGGAACTGGAACGAGTTGGCCTCGATGCCGAAGGTGACGTCCTTCAGCACCTCCGGTCCCATGCCGTAGCGCAAGCCCACATTCTCGAACCGGACCACCGGCGCCACCCCTCAACCGAATCGCTCATCCTCGATGACGCCCAAACATAAACGAAGCGTTGCCTTCGGCCAGCGGCCGCAAAGGCCGGCGCGGCCGGCATCCACCAGCGCTTTACGCGCATCCGTCGGCGGTCCATGCTCGCCGGTCAGTGAAACGAGGAACCATGTCGCTCCCCAAGATCACCGTCCTGTTCGACGAGAACCGCATCGCCGCCCGCAACCAGGCCCTGGCCAGCGAGATCGCGACATTCGAGCCGGAGCGCCTGCTCGCCGTGGCGATCCTGAAGAGTTCCTTCATCTTCGCCGCCGACCTCCTGCGCGCCATGCACGCCTCCGGCCTCGCCCCTGAGGTGGAGTTCATGCACCTGTCGTCCTATCGCGAGGCCACCATCTCCTCGGGTCAGGTCGAGATCCTGAAAGACGTGGAAAGCGACGTGCGCGACCGCGACGTGCTGCTCATCGACGACATCCTGGAATCCGGCCGCACCCTGGCCTTCGCCAAGGACCTGCTGATGGCGCGCGGCGCCCGGCGGGTGCTGGTGTGCGTGCTCCTCGAGAAGCCGGGCAAGCGGGCGGTGCACATCTACCCCGATCTGGTCGGCTTCACCTGCCCCGACCTGTTCGTGGTGGGCTACGGCATGGATGTCGCCCATGCCTGCCGCCAGCTCCCCTTCATCGGCCATATCCAGGGCGTCGACTGACGCCCTGCGCCGGCGCGCCTGCCGGCGGCCGCCTCAGCCCGAGTTGCGCAGCCCCGCCGAGATGCCGTTGATGGTGAGCTGGATGGCGTGCAGCACCTTGTCGGCGGATGCGGTCTCCTCCTCGGCCCCGCGATGCAGCTTCAGCATCTGCACCTGCAGGTGGTTGAGCGGGTCGAGATAGGGGAAGCGCTGGCGGATGGAGCGGTCGAGCAGCGGGTTCGCCTCCAGCAGCCGGTCCTGCTCCAGGATGGTGAGCAGGTGCTCGCGGGTGAGCAGGTATTCGGCGCGGATGCGGCCGAAGATCTCCTCGCGCAGCCGTTCGTCCGGCACCAGCTCGGCATAGCGTGAGGCCACCGCGAGGGAGCTCTTGGCCAGCACCATGTCCATGTTGGACAGCATCATGCGGAAGAACGGCCATTCCCGCTGCATGGCCTTCAGGAAGGTGAGGCCGTAGTCCGGCCGCTTCGCCACGAAGGCCGCCACCGCCGAGCCGAAGCCGTACCAGCCCGGCAGCATCAGCCGGCACTGGGCCCAGGAGAACACCCACGGAATGGCGCGCAGCGAGGAGATGGAGCGGGTCTTCTTGCGCGAGGCGGGGCGCGAGCCGATGTTCAGGGTGGCGATCTCGCTGATCACCGTCGAGGACCAGAAATAGTCCTCGAAGCCCTCGGTCTCGTAGACCAGGGCGCGGTAGGCCCGGTAGGCGCTCTCCGACATCTCCTCCATGGCGCTCAGGAATTCCGGCCGCGGCGCGCTCTGGCGCGGCTGGAGCAGGCTCGCCTCCAGCGTGGCGGCGACCAGGATCTCGATATTCTTCCGCCCGACGTCGGGGTTGGAATATTTCGAGGAGATGATCTCGCCCTGCTCGGTGATGCGGATCTGCCCTTCCACCGCGCCGCCCGGCTGGGCCAGGATGGCATCGTAGCTCGGCCCGCCGCCGCGGCCCACCGAGCCGCCGCGGCCGTGGAACAGGCGCAGGCGCACCTTGTGGCGGGCGAACACCTCCACGAGGCCGATCTCGGCCTTGTAGAGCTCCCAGCCGGAGGTGACGAAGCCGCCGTCCTTGTTCGAGTCCGAATAGCCGAGCATCACCTCCTGCTCGTCGCCCCGGCTCGCCACCAGGCGCCGGTAGGCGGGAATGGAGAAGGCCTGCTCCATCACGCCGGTGCAGGCCTGAAGGTCGTCGATGGTCTCGAACAGCGGGATGATGTTCATCGCCGCCCGGCCGTCGGCGGTCACGAGGCCCACCTCCTTGAGCAGCAGCGCCACTTCCAGCAGGTCCGAGACGCCCTCGGCCGTGGAGATGATGCAATTGGGCATGGCCTTCTCGCCCAGCGTCCGGTGCGCCTCCGCGGTGGTGCGCAGGATGGCGAGCTCGGACAGGGTCTCCTCGGAATAGGCCAGGAAGGGCGAGGCCAGGGGGCGGGCGGTGCCCAGCTCCTTCAGCAGCAAAGCGACGCGCGCCGCCTCGTCGAGGCCCGCATAATCGGTGCCCGGCGCCACCTTCTCGAACAGCTCGCCCACCACCCGGGCGTGGACCTCGGAATTCTGCCTGAGGTCGAGGCGGGCGAGGTGGAAGCCGAAGCAGTCGGCCGCCCGCCGCAATTGCCTGAGCCGCCCGCGGGCGAGGCGGGTCGAGCCGTTGGCGCAGAGCGAGGCGTGGATCACGTCGAGGTCGGCGCGGAAGTCGGCGGGGTCGGCATAGGCCGGGGCCGCGTCGTCCTCGGGCGCGGGCGGCTCGCAGCACAGGCGGCGCCGGGTGGCGACGAGGCGCGCATGGATCTGGGCGAGCACCAGCCGGTACGGCTCCTCGCGATGCTCCAGGGCGGTGTCGGTGGAGCGGTCGGCGAGCGCCTTCAAGTCGTCCGAGATGCCGATGAGCCGGCTCGCCAGGGACAGTTCCGAGCCGAGCGCGGTGACCTCCGACAGATAGAAGCCCATCACCTTGTCGCGCTGGAGGGAGAGGGTGTCGCGCAGCACCTCGGCGGTGACGAAGGGATTGCCGTCCCGGTCGCCGCCGATCCAGCTCCCCACCCGGTAGAAGGAGGGCAGCTCCTCGCTCGGCACGTTGGCGCCGACGCCCGTCCGGCCGTCGCGCATCTGGGCGAGGGCATCCTCGACGGCGGCGTAGACGCGCGGCACCTCCTTCAGGAAGGTGTAGTCGTAATAGGAAAGGCCGTTCGCCACCTCGTCCTGCACCGTCAGCTTGATGCGCCGCAGAAGGGTGGTCTGCCACAGGGTGAGCACCACGCGGCGCAGCGCGTCGTCCAGCGCGTCGCGCTCCTCCGGAGTGGCGATGATGCGCTCGTTGCGGTCGAGCAGGTCGGCGATCTCCATCTCCCGGTTCATGGTGCTGCGGCGGCGCACCTCGGTGGGATGGGCGGTGAGCACCGGGCTGATGTCCGCGTCGCCGAAGAAGGCGGCGAGGGCATCGGCGCCGATGCCCTTCTCCCGCGCCAAAGCGAAGGCGTAGGCGAGGCTGCCCTGGCTCGGCGGCGCGCCGGCCAGCGCCTGGGCCCGGGCCCGGCGCATGTGGTGCTCGTCCTCGGCGATGTTGGCGAGGTGGGAGAAGTAGCTGAAGGCCCGCACGATCTCCAGCGCCCGCTCGGGGGAGAGGGCGGCGAGCATCTCGTCCAGCTCCTGCCGGGCGGCCTTGTCGTCGTCGCGGTGGAAGCGGATGGAGGTCTGGCGGATGCGCTCCACCAGGTCGAACACCTCCTCGCCCTCCTGCTCGCGGATGGTGTCGCCGAGGATGCGGCCGAGCAGGCGGATGTCGTCGCGCATGGGCGCGTCGCCGGCATCGCCGGCCTCGTCTTCCGGCATCTCGGGCCAAACCATCTTCGACATCCGGCGATCCCCTCGTCTGGCGTTCCTCTTGTGCGCCAGTGTCGGGGAAATGTTGCGGATGCGAAAGCCCCCGCGGGCACTGCCGGAGGGGAAGGGCAAGCCGCTTGCGGTACGGCCGGGGGCTCGCTAAGGCCGGAGCATCATCTGGACGCGAAGCCTCTCGCCATGCCGCTGACGCCCGACAGCCTCCTCGCCTATCTCGCGGAAAACGCCATTCCCGCCGTCACCTATGCGCATCCCGCGCTGCATACGGTGGCGGAATCGAAGGCGCTGCGCGGCGACATTCCCGGCGCCCAGACCAAGAACCTGTTCCTGCGCGACGGGAAGAAGAATTATTACCTCGTCACCATCGCCGAGGACACGCCGGTGAAATTGAAGGCGCTGCGCGCCCCGCTCGCGGCGAGGGGCTCGCTCTCCTTCGGCTCGCCCGAGATGCTCTACGAGCTTCTCGGGGTGCTGCCCGGCTCGGTGACGCTGCTGGCCGCGGCCAACGATCCGGACGGGCTGGTGACGGTGGCGGTGGACAAGGCGCTGCTGGCGGCCGATCTCATCGGCTGCCACCCGCTCACCAACGAGCGCACCACCGTGCTTTCGCCCGATGCGCTGCGCGCCTTCCTCAAGCTCACCGGGCACGAGATGGTGGAGCTGGATCTCTCCACCTTCGCGCCCGGTTGAGACGGCCGCTCAGTTGCCGCCGTCGAGCAGGCGGCGGGCGATGACCTGGGCCTGGATCTCCGCCGCGCCCTCGAAGATGTTGAGGATGCGCGCGTCGCACAGGATGCGCGACACCGGATATTCCAGCGCGAAGCCGTTGCCGCCGTGGATCTGCAGGGCGTTGTCCGCCGCCGCCCAGGCGACGCGGGCGCCGAGCAGCTTGGCCATGCCGGCCTCGAGGTCGGTGCGCCGGCCCTCGTCCTTGGCGCGGGCGGCGAAATAGGTGATCTGGCGGGCGATCATGGTCTCCACCGCCATCATCACGATCTTGTCGGCGACGCGGGGGAAGGCGATCAGCGGCTTGCCGAACTGGACCCGCTCCTCGGCATATTTGAGGCCCACCTCCATGGCCGCCTGGGCCACGCCCACGGCGCGCGCCGCGGTCTGGATGCGAGCGCTCTCGAAGGTGGTCATGAGCTGCTTGAAGCCCTGGCCCTCCTCACCGCCGAGCAGGTTCGCCGCCGGCACGGTGAAGCCGTCGAAGCCGATCTCGTATTCCTTCATGCCGCGATAGCCGAGCACCTCGATCTCGCCGCCGGTCATGCCCTCGGCCGGGAAGGGGTTCTCGTCGGTGCCGCGCGGCTTCTCGCCGATCAGGATGGACAGGCCCTTGTAGCCCGGCTCGCTCGGGTTGGTGCGCACCAGGAGGGTCATGATGTCGGCGCGCACCGGATGGGTGATCCAGGTCTTGTTG
>JAFIHR010000297.1 GCA_017849325.1 Xanthobacter autotrophicus
CATCATGGCGATGTACTGGCAGGCCGGCACCACCGACGTGCCCACCCTGATGAGCTACGGCTTCCCGTCGGGCATGCAGACCTGGCTGTGGCTCGCCTTCTTCGCCTCCTTCGCGGTGAAGATGCCCATGTGGCCGGTGCACACCTGGCTGCCCGACGCCCACGTGGAGGCGCCCACGGCGGGCTCGGTGATCCTGGCGGGCATCCTCCTGAAGATGGGCGGCTACGGCTTCCTGCGCTTCTCGCTGCCCATGTTCCCCGAGGCGAGCGCCTATTTCGCGCCCTTCGTGTTCACCCTCTCGGTGGTGGCCATCATCTACACCTCGCTGGTCGCGCTGGTGCAAGAGGACATCAAGAAGCTCATCGCCTATTCGTCGGTGGCCCACATGGGCTTCGTGACCATGGGCATCTTCGCCATGAACGAGGCGGGCCTGCAGGGCGCCATGTTCCTGATGATCTCCCACGGCATCGTCTCCGGCGCGCTGTTCCTCTGCGTCGGCGTGATCTACGACCGGATGCACACCCGCGAGATCGCGGCCTATGGCGGCCTCGTGAACCGCATGCCGCTCTACGCCACCGCCATGATGATCTTCACCATGGCGAACGTGGGCCTGCCGGGCACCTCGGGCTTCGTCGGCGAGTTCCTCACCATGCTCGCCGCCTTCGAGCGCAACACCTGGATCGCCTTCTTCGCGGCGACCGGCGTGATCCTCTCGGCGGCCTATGCGCTGTGGCTCTATTGGCGCGTCATCTTCGGCGCGCTGGAGAAGCCGAGCCTGAAATCCATGCTCGACCTCTCGCCCCGCGAGATGGCGATCCTTGCGCCGCTGATCGTGCTGACCATCCTGTTCGGCATCTGGCCGGCGCCCATCTTCAACACCACCGCCGATGCGGTGAACGTGGTCCTCGCCCGCACCGATCAGGTGGCCGGGGCGGTCAAGACCGCGTTCCTCCTGTCCTTCTGATCCGAGGTGGCCCCCATGTCGCAGCTTCTGCCTCCCCTCGGCGCGGTCCTTCCCGAAGCGCTGCTCGCCGTCTCGGCCATCGTGCTGATCCTGATCGGCGCGCTGCGCGGGGAGGGGGCGGCGAGCTTCGTCACCGGCCTTGCCATCGCCGTGCTGGTGGCGGCCGGCATCCTGGTGCTGGTGGCGCCGGCGACCGAGCTGGTCGCCTTCCGCGGCAGCCTGGTGATCGACCGCTACGGCCACTTCATGAAGGCGCTGGCGCTGCTCGGCGCCGCCGTCACCCTCATCATGTCGGTGGACTGGCAGCAGAAAGAGAAGCAGCTCAAGTTCGAATATGCCGTGCTGGTGGTTCTCTCCACCCTCGGCATGATGATGCTGATCTCCGCCGGCGACCTCATCGCCCTTTATCTCGGCCTCGAGCTGATGAGCCTGTCGCTCTACGTGGTGGCGGCCATCAACCGGGATTCGGTGCGCTCCACCGAGGCGGGCCTCAAATATTTCGTCCTCGGCTCGCTTGCCTCGGGCATGATGCTCTACGGCGCGTCGCTGATCTACGGCTTCACCGGCTCGGTGAACTTCGCCTCCATCGCCGCCGCGGCGAAGGAGCCGACCATCGGCCTCGTGTTCGGCATCGTGTTCCTGCTGGCGGGCCTGTGCTTCAAGATCTCCGCCGTGCCGTTCCACATGTGGACGCCCGACGTCTACGAGGGCGCGCCCACGCCGGTGACCGCCTTCTTCGCCACCGCCCCCAAGGTGGCGGCCATGGCGGTGTTCGTCCGGGTGGTCATGGAGGCCTTCCCCCATGTGACCCACCAGTGGCAGCAGATCGTCGCCTTCGTGTCCATCGCCTCCATGGTGCTCGGCGCGTTCGCCGCCATCGGCCAGCGCAACATCAAGCGCCTGCTTGCCTATTCCTCCATCGGCCATATGGGCTTCGCCCTCGTGGGCCTGGCGGCGGGAACGCAGCAGGGGGTGCGCGGCGTGCTGGTCTACATGGCGATCTACGTCGCCATGACGCTCGGCACCTTCGCCTTCGTGCTGACCATGCGCCGCAAGGGCCGGGCGGTGGAGAGCATCGACGAGCTCGCCGGCCTTGGCAGCCGCAATCCGCTGATGGCGCTGATGCTGGCGGCGCTGATGTTCTCGCTGGCGGGCATTCCGCCGCTCGCCGGCTTCCTCGCCAAATACTACGTGTTCCTGGCGGCGATCCAGGCGGGCTATTACGGCCTCGCGGTGATCGGCGTGCTCGCCTCGGTGGTGGGTGCCTATTACTACCTGCGCATCGTCAAGATCATGTATTTCGATGAGCCGGCCGACGCCTTCGACCCCATGCCTGCCGAGCTCAAGACGGTTTTGGCGCTGAGCGGGCTTTTCACCATCTTCTATTTCGTCTATCCCGCTCCCCTCATCGAGGCGGCGGGTGCCGCTGCCCGTTCGCTTTTTTGATCGAATGGCTCATTACGAATTCCAGGGTTCCACGGTCCCCATCGTCCGCTTCACGGAGATCGGATCCACCAATGCGGAAGGCCTCGCCCGCCTCGCGCGCGGCGAGACCATGCCCGTCTGGCTGGTGGCCGACATCCAGACCGCCGGGCGCGGGCGCCGCGGGCGGCTCTGGACATCGGAGCTGGGCAACCTCTTCGCCACCCTGGTGCTGCCCAATCCGGCGCCGGTGGCCAATCTCGCCCAGCTCTGCTTCGTCGCCGGCCTCGCGCTGCGCGACGCGGTGATCTCCGCCGCGCCGCAGGTGCCCGCGGAAGACCTGAAGCTCAAATGGCCCAATGACCTGCTGCTGAACGGCGCCAAGCTCGCCGGCATCCTGGTGGAGGGCGGCTCGGACGGCACGGGCAAGGCGGCCGCGGTGATCGGCTTCGGCGTCAATTGCCTGCACCATCCCGAGGACCTGCCCTATCCGGCCACCAGCCTCGGGAGCGTGGGCGCGCCCACGGCGCCCGACCGGCTGCTGGAGGCCCTCGACATCGCCATGGCGGTGCGGCTCAACCAGTGGGATGCCGGCAACGGCTTCCCCGCCATCCGCGCGGACTGGATGCGCCATGCCCTGGGCATGGGCGACCAGGTGAGCGTGAAGATCGGCGAGCGCGAGGTGGTGGGCCGCTTCGAAAGCATCGATGCCCGCGGCGCCATGATGCTGCGCCGGCGTGACGGGGTGGCGGAGATCGTCACGGCGGGCGACGTCGCCCTGCTGAAGCCGGAGTGAGCCGCGTGCCGCGCAAAGCCGCGCCCGCGGAGCAGAGCCTCACCTCCGTCGCCGATACCGAGCTCGTCTTCGCGCCCCTGGGGGGCGTGGGCGAGATCGGCATGAATCTCGCGCTCTACGGCCTCGGTCCGCGCAAGGCCCGCACCTATCTGCTCATCGACCTCGGCATGAGCTTCGCCGGCGACGAGGCGCCCGGCGTGGACCTCATGCTGCCGGACATCCGCTTCCTGGAGGCGGAGAAGAAGAACATCGCCGGGCTGGTGCTGACCCACGGGCATGAGGACCATATCGGCGCGGTTCTGGAGCTGTGGCCGCGCCTGAAATGCCCCATCTACACCAGCCGCTTCACCGCCGGCCTGCTGGAGGCCAAGCGCGCGGGCGAGCCGGGCGCGCCGTCCGAGCTGCCCACGCAGGTGGTGCGGGCGGGGGAGCCGGTCCAGATCGGTCCGTTCAGCGTCGAGTTCGTGCCGGTCTCCCATTCCATTCCCGACAGCCATGCCCTCGCCATCCGCACCCCGGCGGGTCTGGTGATCCACACCGGCGACTGGAAGCTCGATCCCACGCCCGTGGTGGGCCGGCCCACCGACCAGGAGCGGCTCAAGGCGCTGGGCGATGAAGGCGTGCGGGCGCTGATCTGCGATTCCACCAACGCCATCCGCGACGGTATCTCGCCCTCCGAGGCGGAGGTGGCGGCCTCGCTCAGGCAGATCGTGGCGAAGGCGAAGCACCGCGTGGCCTTCACCACCTTCTCGTCCAACGTGGCGCGCATCCGTTCGGTGGCCGAGGCGGCGCTGGCCAACAATCGCGAGGTGGTGGTGGTGGGCCGCGCCATCGAGCGGGTGGTGGCGGTGGCGCGCGAGCAGGGGCTGCTGGAGGGCATTCCGGCGTTCCGCAGCGCCGAGGCCTATGGCTACCTGCCCCGCGACAAGGTGGTGGCGCTGCTCACCGGCAGCCAGGGCGAGCCGCGCGCCGCGCTGCGCCGCATCGCCGACGACGACCATCCGGAGATCGCCTTCTCCCCCGGCGACCTCGTGGTGTTCTCCTCGCGCACCATTCCCGGCAACGAGAAGGTGGTGAACTCCATCATCAACGCCCTCATCAAGCGGCGGGTCGAGGTGATGACGGACCGCAACGGCCTCGTCCATGTCTCCGGCCATCCGCGCCGCGGCGAGCTGGAGCAGATGTACAAGCTGGTGCGGCCCGAGGTGGCGGTGCCGGTGCATGGCGAGGCGCTGCACCTGCACGAGCACGCGCTGCTGGCCAAGGGGCTGGGCGTGCCCGAGGTGGTGTCCTGCTTCGACGGCCATGTGGTGCGCCTCGCGCCCGGCCCGGCGGAGCGGGTGGACGACCTGCCGTTCGGCCGCCTCTACAAGGACGGCCGCCTGCTGCTCAGCGACGGCGTGCGCACCCTGCCCGAGCGGCGCAAGCTCTCTTATGTGGGCGCGGTTTCGGTCGCGGTGGCGGTGGACCGCAACGGCGCGCTCGCCGGCGACCCCTCGGTGGAGATCACCGGCGTGCCGGAGCGCGGGGAGGGCGGCATCGACATGCTCGACCATGTGCTCGATACGGTGGTGGCCACCCTCGACGGCCTGCCCAAGGCGCGCCGGCGCGATCCGGAGGCGCTGTCCGATACGCTGGAGCGGGCGGTGCGCAGCGCGGTGAACGCGGTGTGGGGCAAAAAGCCCGTTTGCCACGTGCACGTTCTGGAAGTGTGATAAACGGCAGGCTCAAGCTTTTCGAAGGAGAGGAACATGATCGGACGGCTGAACCATGTCGCCATCGCGGTGCGTGACATTGCCGCGGCGTCGGCGCTCTATCGCGACACGCTGGGCGCCTCCGTGTCCGAGGCCGTTCCGCAGGCGGAGCATGGCGTCACCACGGTGTTCATCCACCTGCCCAACACCAAGATCGAGCTGCTGGAGCCGCTCGGCGCCGATTCCCCCATCGCCAAGTTCCTGGAGCGCAATCCCGACGGCGGCATCCATCACCTGTGCTACGAGGTGGACGACATTCTCGCCGCCCGTGACCAGCTCAAGGCGAAGGGCGCGCGGGTGATCGGCTCGGGCGAGCCGAAGATCGGCGCCCATGGCAAGCCCGTGCTGTTCCTGCATCCCAAGGACTTCAACGGCGCCCTGGTGGAGCTGGAGCAGGCCTGAGGCGCCAGACGCGGGGGCCTGCCGGTGTCCGTCGGAACCTATTTCGCCATCTTCTTCATCGTTTGGTGGACGGTGCTCTTCGCGGTGCTGCCGTGGGGGGTGCGTTCGCAGGCGGAGAGCGATGCCGTCGAGCCGGGCACCGATCCCGGCGCGCCGGTGCGCCCGGGTCTCGCCAAGAAGATGCTGGCGACCACGCTGATCGCCGCCGTGGTCACCGCCGGCCTCATCTACATCGCGACCAGCGGGGTGGTGACGCTGGAGGATTTCCCCATGCCGTTCGAAACCCCGGCGGAGGCGCCGGTGGCCCATTGAGGGCTGCTGCGCGCGGGCTGGGTGCGCGGGACGGGCCTTGCCGACACCGGCGGGCAGGTCTGGACGCCCTCCAGAGTCCCGCCCGGATCTGCCCATGGGGCATCTATATCAATCAGCTGATATAAAAGAAAAAGGCGAGGCCCGGGGCCTCGCCTTTCTTGAATCCCACGGTGCTGGTTCAACGCTTGCAGATCTCTAGGCCTGCATTTTCCGCGCGCCGCACTCCGTGATGCCGATGCCGTAAGCGGTCTTGAACGACCGTCGGTCGGCTTGTTTTTCCAACTCCTCCCGAGACCTGGACCGTATGCATGGGCCGTTTGACCGGCCCGATGTCAGTCCCCTTTCTTATGGGTCCGCAAAATAGAACAAGAAACTGTCGTTTGTCACCCCCTGCGCCGCAATAAACTTCATGTTGCAGCGCAATATGGCAAGGCATGGGCAGTCCCTGAAGCGGGCTTGTGTTTTGCCGGTCGATCCGCTTTCACTCCCGCGCACCATTTTTCCGATCCTTGAGCCGAGACCCGTCCGATGCGCCTTTCCCGTTATTTCATGCCGATTCTCCGCGAGGTTCCGAAGGAAGCGGAAATTGTTTCGCACCGCCTGATGCTGCGCGCCGGCATGATCCGGCAGGAGGCGGCGGGCATTTATGCCTGGCTTCCCCTCGGCCACCGGGTCCTGAAAAAAATTTGCGACGTCATCCGCGAGGAGCAGGATCGCTCGGGCGCCATCGAGCTTCTCATGCCCACCATCCAGTCGGCGGACCTGTGGCGCGAGAGCGGGCGCTATGACGATTATGGCAAGGAGATGCTGCGTATCAAGGACCGGCACGAGCGCGACATGCTGTTCGGCCCCACCAACGAGGAGATGATCACCGAGATCGTCCGCGCCTACGTGAAGTCGTACAAGGCGCTGCCCATCAACCTCTACCACATCCAGTGGAAGTTCCGCGACGAGGTGCGCCCGCGCTTCGGCGTCTACCGCTCCCGCGAGTTCCTGATGAAGGATGCCTACTCCTTCGATCTCGACGCGGCCGGCGCCCGCCATTCCTACAACAAGATGTTCGTCGCCTATCTGCGCACCTTCTCCCGGATGGGGCTGAAAGCGATTCCCATGGTGGCGGATACCGGGCCGATCGGTGGCAACCTCTCCCACGAGTTCATCATCCTCGCCTCGACGGGCGAGAGCGAGGTGTTCTGCCACGGCGACTACCTCAACATGGCGCCGCCCCCCGCGGACGTGAACTTCGACGACGTGGCGGGCCTGCAGGGGGTCTTCGACGACTGGACGAAGCTCTACGCCGCCACCTCGGAGAAGCACGACGAGGCCGCCTTCAATGCCATCCCCGAGGCGAGCCGCATGGCGGCGCGCGGCATCGAGGTGGGCCACATCTTCTATTTCGGCACCAAATATTCCGCCCCCTTCGGGGCCAAGGTGCAGGGGCCGGACGGCAACGAGCACACCATCCACATGGGCTCCTACGGCATCGGCCCTTCGCGCCTCGTGGCGGCCATGATCGAGGCCTCCCATGACGAGGCGGGAATCATCTGGCCCGACGCCGTGGCGCCGTTCCAGGTGGGCATCCTCAACCTCAAGACCGGGGACACGGCCACCGATGCGGCCTGCGAGGCGCTTTACGCCACGCTTACCGCCGCCGGCTACGATGTGCTCTATGACGACACCGAGGAGCGCGCCGGCGCCAAGTTCGCCACTGCCGATCTCATCGGCCTGCCCTGGCAGATCCTGGTGGGCCCGAAGAGCCTCGCCGAGGGCAAGGTGGAGCTGAAGCGCCGCGTGGACGGTGCCCGCGAGCTGATCGCGCCCAAGGACATTCTGGAGAGGCTGAAGGCATGACGGTGAGCCAGCCGGCGGCGACGGGCAAGGGCAAGGGACCGGGCACGGGGCAGGGCAAGGGGCCGGGTCGCCCCATGCCGGCGGCCGAGCCCTACGGCACGACGCCGTTCGCGCCCTTCGAGTGGATGCTGGCCCTGCGCTATCTCAGGGCACGCCGCAAGGAGGGCTTCATCTCCGTCATCGCCGGCTTCTCCTTCCTCGGCATCGTGCTGGGGGTGGCGACGCTGATCATCGTCATGGCGGTGATGAACGGCTTCCGCCAGGAGCTCTTGTCCAAGATCCTCGGCCTCAACGGCCATGTGCTGGTGCAGCCGCTGGAATCCCCGCTCACCGACTACAAGGGCGTGGCCGAGCGCATCGCCGGGCTGAACGGGGTGCGGCTCGCCGTGCCGCTGGTGGAGGGGCAGGCGCTGGCCTCCTCGCCGTTCGGCGCCTCGGGCGTGCTGGTGCGCGGCCTGTCGGAGAAGGACCTGCGCGGCCTGCCGTCGGTGGCGGGCAACATCCGCCAGGGCACGCTGGAGGGCTTCGACGGGGGCCAGGGGCTCGCCATCGGCAAGCGCCTCGCCGACCAGCTTTCGCTGCACGCCGGCGACAACATCACCCTGGTGGCGCCGCGCGGGGCGGTGACGCCCATGGGCACCTCGCCGCGCATCAAGGTCTACAAGGTGGCGGCGGTGTTCGAGGTGGGCATGTCGGAATACGACAGCGCCTTCGTGTTCATGCCGCTGCCGGAGGCGCAGGCCTATTTCAACCGCAACGGCGACGTGAACGCGGTGGAGGTCTACATCAACAATCCGGATGACGTTCAGGAGCTGCGCGGCGCCATCGAGGCGGCGGCGCAGCGGCCGGTCTATCTGGTGGACTGGCGACGGCGCAACGCCACCTTCTTCAACGCGCTCCAGGTGGAGCGCAACGTCATGTTCCTGATCCTGACGCTGATCGTGCTGGTGGCGGCGCTCAACATCGTCTCCGGCCTCATCATGCTGGTGAAGGACAAGGGGCACGACATCGCCATCCTGCGCACCATGGGGGCGACCAAGGGGGCGATCATGCGGGTGTTCCTCATCACCGGGGCGTCCATCGGCGTGGTGGGCACCTTCGTGGGGCTGCTGCTCGGCGTGATCGTCTGCCTCAACATCGAGAGCATCCGCCAGTTCATCTCCTGGCTGACCTCCACCGAGCTGTTCTCGCCGGAGCTTTATTACCTCTCCCGCCTGCCGGCGGAGATGAACGTGGGCGAGACCACCGCCGTGGTGGCGATGGCGCTGGTGCTGTCGCTGCTCGCCACCCTCTATCCCTCCTGGCGGGCGGCGCGGCTCGATCCCGTCGAAGCGCTGAGATACGAGTGATGGACATTCACGCGAGCCCCTCCGGCCTTCCCGGCGCCGACGGGCGGATGCCGCCCGCCCTGATGCTCTCCGGCGTGTCGCGCCGCTATGCGCAGGGGGCCGCCGCCCTGGAGATCCTGCGCAGCGCCGATCTCGCCATCCTGCCCGGCCAGTCGGTGGCGCTGGTGGCGCCGTCCGGCTCGGGCAAATCCACGCTGCTGCACATCGCCGGACTGCTGGAGCATTCGGACGAGGGCGAGGTGTTCATCGGCGGGGTCGCCACGGCGCGCCTGCCCGATCCGGTGCGCACCCGCATCCGCCGCCTGCAGATCGGCTTCGTCTACCAGTTCCACCATCTCCTGCCGGAATTCACCGCGCTGGAGAACGTGGCGATGCCGCAGATGATCCGCGGCCTCAGGGCCGGCGACGCCAAGGCGCGGGCGGGCGAGCTGCTCGCCTATCTCGGCCTCGGCGCCCGGCTCGATCACCGCCCTTCGGAGCTGTCCGGCGGCGAGCAGCAGCGCGTCGCCATCGCCCGCGCGCTGGTCAATGCGCCCGGCCTGCTCCTGGCCGACGAGCCCACCGGCAACCTCGATCCCAAGACCTCCGACCACGTGTTCGGTGCCCTGACCGAGCTGGTGCGGGCGACCCAGGTGGCGGCGCTGGTGGCCACCCACAATCTCGACCTCGCCGCCCGCATGGACCGCCGGGTCACCCTGCGCGACGGCAAGGTGGTGGAGATGGCCTGACCAGGCGCCCGTCGGAGCGCCCGGCCGGATCCTGCGGCTACAGGGCCGGCGGGGCCATGCTCGCGCTACGTTATGTCTTTCATTTGCATAACGACTTGCGTTAGCCTGCCGACCATCGTCCTTTCCTGGAAGTCCTCAAAGGTAGAGCTGCACCAATGTAGGCCAGCAGGGCTTACCTGAATGGCGAGCATCGCGTTAACATGCGCCCTGCAAGCCAATCCCCCAGGGCGGGGTCGCCAGCCGCGCAGATCTTCTTTGAGCGATAGTCCTCGAATGTTGGTGATGGGTCATGCTTTCACGAATTGAGCCGTGCATGTCGCGGATGCACGGGGCCGCCGCAGTGGCGGCGCTTGTTCTCGCCGGTTTCGTGGCGATCGCGCCGGCGCGGGCCGAGGGGCCGGCCGCCATGCCCGCTCCCGCCGGAAATGCCCATCACGAGGTTGCGCCGCCGCCCGCCTCCACCGCCGTGCCTGCGGACGCGCCTTCGAGCCCGGCCGCGACGCCGGCCCCCGGCGGGGCAAGTGCTCCGGCCGCCGGAACGGCAGAGCCGCCCGCTGTGGCCGAGCCATCGGCGACGGTGTCCGGCGACGCTGCGGCCGTGGCGACCCCGGTCGTGCCCGAGGCGCCCGCCCATGCCGCGCCCGCGCTACCCCACGACCTTTCGCCCGTCGGCATGTTCCTGGCGGCCGACTGGGTGGTGAAGGCGGTGATGATCGGCCTCGCCCTCGCCTCGGTGATCACCTGGACGGTCTGGATCGTCAAATCCTTCGAGCTGGCGTTTGCCCGGCGCGCGGTGGCGCGGGCGCTCGCCGCCCTGCGCGCCGCCCCGAGCCTGGAGGTCGCCGCCCGCGCCCTGGAGGACGGCCCCGGCCGCAATGCCGGTCCGGCCGCCAAGGTGGTGCAGACGGCCCTCGCCGAATGGCGCATTTCCGGGAACCTGCCTGCCGAGGGCATCAAGGAGCGCGTCATCATCGCGCTCAACCGCATCGAGGCGGGCGCCGGGCGGCGCCTCGCGGTGGGCACGGGCGTGCTGGCCTCCATCGGGTCGGTCGCGCCCTTCGTGGGCCTGTTCGGCACCGTCTGGGGCATCATGAACTCGTTCATCGGCATCTCGAAGGCGCAGACCACCAATCTCGCCGTGGTGGCGCCGGGCATCGCCGAGGCGCTGCTCGCCACCGCGCTCGGCCTCGTGGCCGCCATTCCCGCGGTGGTGATCTACAACGTCTTCGCCCGCTCCATCTCGGGCTACAAGGCGGCGCTCGCCGACACCTCGGCGGAGGCGCTGCGCCACCTTTCCCGCGATCTCGACCGGGCCGCTGCCGAGGGCGAGACCGTGCGCCTGCGCGCCGCCGCCGAGTGAGCCCCGGCCATGGCGGTGAAGCTCGACCAGGGCGAGGACGACCTCGCCGAGGCCCACGACATCAACATCACGCCGTTCATCGACGTGATCCTGGTGCTGCTCATCATCTTCATGGTGGCGGCGCCGCTCGCGACGGTGGATGTGGCGGTGGACCTGCCCACCTCCAACGCCGAGGTGAAGCCGCGTCCCGACAAGCCGGTCTATCTCTCGCTGAAGCCCGACCTCAGCCTCGCCCTCGGCGATGAGCCGGTGTCCCGCGCCGATATGGCGCGCGCGCTCGATGCCGCCACCGGCGGCGATCACGAGCAGCGGGTGTTCGTGCGGGCCGACAGGAAGGTGCCCTATGGCGAGCTGATGGAGGTGATGAACCTCCTGCGCAGCGCCGGATATCTCAAGGTGGCCCTGGTCGGCCTCGAGGGAGCGCCGGGCGCCGCCGGCACGGCGCCGTGAGCACGGCGCACTGGCACGATTTCGAGCCGGCCCGGCTGCGCCCTGCGGCGCTGCGCTGGCTCGCGGCGGGGGCGGCGATCCTCGCGCTGCACGGCCTCATCGCCTACGGACTGCTCGCCCATTCGCCCGCGCAGCCGCCCCCGTCCACCGCTCCGGCCATGCTGATCGAGCTGGAGCCGCTGGCGGTGAACGCGCCGTCCTCCACCCCGGCGCCGGCCGGCGGGCAGGAGGCGAGCGAGGATCCGGATGCGGCGCCCGCTCCCGAATCGGCCTCCGCCGCGCCGTCGCAGGCCGCCGAGGAGAGCGCGGAAGACGCCGCGGCGGCACCGGCCGCAGAGCCGCCTCCCGAGCCCGCGGCCGAGGCGGCCCAGGCGGCCGACGTACCGCAGGTTCCCGAGGCGCCGTCTCCCGCGCCATTGCCGGCCACCAGGCCCGAGCGCACGCCGCAGGAGCGCGTCACGGCGATAAAGCCGCGCGCCGAGCCCAGGCCGGCCAAGCCGCAGGAGACGCGCCAGGCCGTCCGGCGCCAGGAGCCGAGGGAGCGCAAGCCGGCGCCGCCCAAGCCGCGACAGGCCGAGCAGGAGGCCCGCCGTGCCGAACGTTCGGCCGCGCGGAGCGGGCAGGGGGTGCAGCAGAACGCGCGGTCCGGCTCCAGCCAGGGCGCGGTGGCGCGCTCGGGAACGGGGCGGGCCCAGACCGCCCGCGGCGGCGCCCAGGGGGCGAGCGCGTCGGGAGCGCGCGGCGCGCCGTCCATGTCGCGGGCGACCTGGGGGGCGATGATCCTGGCCCATCTCAGCCGCTACAAGCGCCCGCAGGGCAGCAACGTGGGGCGCCCCACGGTGCGCTTCTCCCTCTCCCCCTCGGGCTCGGTGACCTCGGTGTCGCTGGCGGGCTCCTCGGGCAATGGCGTGCTGGACCGGGAGGTGGTGGCCATGGTGCGCCGGGCCTCGCCCTTCCCGAGCGCTCCGGCGGGAATGGGCGGCGGGACCTTCACGGTGCCGGTCAACTTCACCAGCCGCTAGGCGGGCCCGGCGGGCCGACCCGCCGCCGCCGTGCGGTCCCCGGGCCGCGTCCGCGGCTGGCGCATGCCAGCCTCCCGCGGGGGCTTTGGACTTGCGGCGAGGGGTGTGATAAGCGCAAGGCCCGCCTGCGCGATGCCGCCTAACCTTCGGCCGCCCCGCGCGGGTGCCCCAAGATCACCGGAGACCTCCCATGGCCTCGCAGGACGCCAAGCCCGCCTCCCTTTCGGAGGAGATGACCCGCTTCTTCACCGCTCCGCTCGCCGCGACGGATCCCGAGATCTTCGGCGCGGTGGAGGCGGAGCTGGGTCGCCAGCGCAACGAGATCGAGCTCATCGCCTCGGAGAACATCGTCTCGCGCGCGGTGATGGAGGCCCAGGGCTCGGTGCTCACCAACAAATATGCCGAGGGCTATCCGGGCAAGCGCTATTACGGCGGCTGCCAGTTTGTGGACGTGGCCGAGAATCTCGCCATCGAGCGCGCCCGGAAGCTGTTCGGCTGCGGCTTCGCCAACGTGCAGCCCAATTCGGGCAGCCAGGCCAACCAGGCGGTGTTCTTCGCCACCCTGCAGCCGGGCGACACCTTCCTCGGCCTGAACCTCGCGGCCGGCGGGCACCTGACCCACGGCTCGCCGGTGAACATGTCCGGCAAGTGGTTCAAGCCGGTGGCCTACGGCGTGCGCGAGGACGACCAGCGCATGGATTACGAGGCCATCGCCAAGCTCGCCGACGAGCATAAGCCCAAGCTCATCGTGGCGGGTGGCTCGGCCTATCCGCGGGTCATCGACTTCGCCAAGATGCGCGAGATCGCCGACAGCGTGGGCGCCAAGCTCATGGTGGACATGGCCCACTTTGCCGGCCTCGTCGCCGGCGGGGCGCACCCGAGCCCGTTCCCGCACGCCCACGTGGTGACCACCACCACCCACAAGACCCTGCGCGGCCCGCGCGGCGGCATGATCCTCACCAATGACGAGGAGCTGGCCAAGAAGATCAACTCGGCCATCTTCCCCGGCATCCAGGGCGGTCCGCTGATGCATGTGATCGCTGCCAAGGCGGTGGCCTTCGGCGAGGCGCTGCGCCCCGAGTTCAAGCTCTATGCGAAGAACGTGGTGGAGAACGCCAAGGCGCTGGCCGAGAACCTGAAGGGCCACGGCTTCGCCATCGTCTCCGGCGGCACCGACACCCATCTCATGCTGGTGGACCTGCGGCCCAAGAGCCTCACCGGCAAGATCTCGGAGGCCGCCCTCGGCCGCGCCCACATCACCACCAACAAGAACGGCATCCCGTTCGACCCCGAGAAGCCCTTCGTGACCTCCGGCATCCGCCTCGGCACGCCGGCCTGCACCACCCGCGGCTTCGGCGTGGCGGAGTTCCAGCAGGTGGGCGACATGATCGCCGAGGTGCTCGGCGCCCTCTCCCAGAAGGGCACGGACGAGGATACGCTGGTGGAAGCCAAGGTGCGCGAGAAGGTGTCGAGCCTGCTCGCCCGCTTCCCCATCTATCCCTGACGCGCCTCCTGTCCGGGGTCCTTTGCCATGCGGTGTCCCTATTGCGGCAGCCCCGATACCCAGGTGAAGGACAGCCGTCCCACCGAGGACAACACGGCCATCCGCCGCCGCCGCATCTGTCCGGATTGCGGCGGCCGCTTCACCACCTTCGAGCGGGTGCAACTGCGCGAGCTGGTGGTGCTGAAGCGCTCCGGCAAGCGCGTGCCGTTCGACCGCGACAAGCTCACCCGCTCGGTCGAGGTGGCGCTGCGCAAGCGGGCGGTGGATCCGGAGCGGGTGGAGCGGCTGGTCTCCGGCATCGTCCGGCAGCTTGAGAGCCAGGGCGACACCGACATCACCTCCGAGACCATCGGCGAGCTGGTGATGGAAGGGCTGAAGCAGATCGACGACGTGGCCTATGTGCGCTTCGCCTCGGTCTACCGCAATTTCCGCGAGGCCAAGGACTTCGAGAACGCCCTCGCCGAGCTCTCCCACGAGGGGGATGGCAAGCCCGCAACCCCGGCCAGGACCATCCGCGTCCGCGCCCGGCCGGTCAAGGACGACACCGCCCGCGCGAGCGACGGCAAGGCGCTGCCCCGCGCCGGCGCCGAGGGCGGGGAATGAGCTTCCGAGCCATGTCGGTGCCCCTTTCCTCACCTGTTTCCTCGCCCCAGGAGGATGAGCGCTTCATGGCCGAGGCCCTCGCCGCTGGCCAGCAGGGGCTCGGGCGCACCTGGCCGAACCCCTCCGTGGGGGCGGTGGTGGTGGCGGCGACGCCGCAGGGCCCGCGCATCGTCGGACGGGCCGGCACCGCGCCCACCGGGCGCCCCCATGCGGAGCCGCAGGCCCTCGCCGAGGCGGGCGATCTGGCGCGCGGCGCCACCCTTTACGTGACCCTGGAGCCCTGTTCCCACCACGGCCGCACGCCGCCCTGCGCCGATGCGGTGATCGCCGCCGGCATCCGCCGGGTGGTGGCGGCCATCGAGGATCCCGACCACCGGGTGAAGGGCCGCGGCGTGGCGCGGCTGCGCGCCGCCGGCATCTGGGTGACCGTGGGGGTGGGGGCCGAGCAGGCGCTGTTCGACCATGCCGGCCACATCCGCCGGGTGCGCGACGGGCGGCCCCATGTGCTGCTGAAGATGGCTGTCTCCGCCGATGGCAAGGCGGCCCTTGCCGGCCCGCGCCCGGCCGCCATCACCGGCCCGGAGGCGCGCGCCCGCGCCCATCTCATGCGCGCGGAGGCGGATGCCATCCTGGTCGGCCTCGGCACGGTGAAAGCGGACGATCCGCAGCTCACCTGCCGCCTGCCGGGCCTCGAGGAGCGCTCGCCGGTGCGCATCGTGCTCGACAGCGAGCTGAACATCCCCCTCGGCTCCACTTTGGTGCGCACCGCCTGCGACGTGCCGGTCTGGGTGGTGGCGGCGGAGGACGCGCCGGCCGAGCGCGAGGCGGCGCTGGTCAATCTCGGCGTGGAGGTGCTGCGCGCCCCGCGCGGCCGCGATGGGCGGCTCTTTCTTCCCGCCGTGCTGAAGCTCATCGGCCTCATCGGCATCACCCGCCTGATGGTGGAGGGGGGTCCGCAGGTGGCCGCCGCCTTCCTCGATGCGGAGCTGGTGGACGAGGTGGCGGTGTTCCGCGGTGCTGTGGAGCTGGGGGAGGGCGCCCTCGACGCACTGCCCGGCCGGCCGCTCTCCCGCCTCACCGCGCCGGTGGGCTTCGCCGAGGTGGAGCGCGCCGACTTCGGGGCGGATCAACTCTTGAGATTGTGGAGGCGCTGAATGTTCACCGGCATCGTCACCGACGTGGGCGAGATCGTCGCCGTCAAGGCCCATGGCGACGTGCGCACCCTCACGGTGGCCACCGATTATGAGCCGGATGGCATCGC
>JAFIHR010000039.1 GCA_017849325.1 Xanthobacter autotrophicus
GGGATCAGGGTCTGCACCAGGGCCGAGAAGCCCATGACCTCGAAGTAATGCACGTAACGCAGGATGTTGACGTAGGAATCAAGACTGGTGTCTTGCGAAGAGGTCAACCCGCTGGTGCTCACATATTCGCTGCGCGTGGCGTACTGGCTGTAGACCATCAGAAGATTGGTGCCGTCGGGCAACGGCACATAGTCCGCCGAGTTCACGTCGATGGCCGCGGCGGGGGTCATGGCCGCGGCGGCAAGGCCTGCGCCGAGGACGGCGGCGGCGATGCGCGCGCGGCGGCGGCGTGGTGGGCCGGAACGGCTCCCGAAGTCCCTGGTCATGCTTCATCCCTCTGGTTTTTCTTTGGTTTTTTTAAGTGCTGCGCGTCGGCGGGCTTGGCGGACCGCCGCGCGGCCTCAGTTCTCGTGCACGGAATCGAGGTAGGTGCGGATCGCCCACATGGCTTCCTGGCTGAGGATGCCCTCGAAGGCCGGCATGTAGACCTTGCCGTCGCGCTCGGCGCCAGTGCGGATGCGCTCCAGGAACCATTCGTCGCCGTCGGCGCCGACATCGAGATAGCGCAGGTCCGGAGCGATGCCGCCGGACTTGGCGTCGAGGCCGTGGCAGCGGGCGCAGTTCTGATTGTAGCCGGTGGCGCCGATCTCCTTGGCGCGGTCGCTGCCGCGGTAGGGGTTCGAGGCTTCCCAGTCCTTGCCGAGGGGCTTGAGGCCCGTGGTGTCCACCGCATGGGGAACCATGTCGCCATGGGCGAGCACCTGCCTCGGCGCGAGCACCTGGGTGGCCGCGCCGGCGCCGGCCAGCAGCAGGAGCGCGGGGATGAGCGCCCGCCGGAACGGGGCGCGGGCGGAAGGCGTCTTGGACATGTCTCTCGTCTCGCTGTGTCGTGTGCGGTTGGGGCTTTCCGGGGTCACCAGTCGGTGGGGCAGTCCTTGCAGCCGGTCATCACCACCTCCTGGAAGTTGGCGAAGGGGAACCAGGCGCCCGTCAGGTCGGCATCCTCCAGCGTGGCGCCGGGAAGCTTGGTCTCCTGCAGGTTGGCGTTCACCAGCCGCGCGCCCTTGAGGTTCACCCGCGGCAGCCAGGCGAACTCGATGGTGCTGGCGGTGAGGTCGGCCTTGGCGAAATCGGCGCTGGCGGCGCGGATGTAGTCCATCTTGGCGCCGCGCAGCGAGGCGCCTTCGAGCTTGGCGCCCTGCATGTGGGCGGCTTCCAGGTCGGCACCGTCGAGGGTGGCGCCGGAAAGGTCGGTTCCCTTCAGATTGGCGCCGCGCAGGTTGGCGTGGGCGAGGTTGGCCCCCTTGAGGTCGGCGCCGGAGAGATCCCGGCCCTTCAGGATGATGTGCCGCAGGTCGCGCCCCGGGCAGACGATCTTCTCGCCCGCCATGCAGTCGTCGGGCAGCTCGGAGGCCACCTGTGCGGCCGCCGGAGCGGCCGCGAGGGGGGAGAGGAGGAGGATGGCCGCGATGGCCATCCTCCCCAAGGCGCGCACGGGAGGGGACGCATGCGCGATGAGCGGTGTGCCGGCGGGGGTCATTTCTGGGTCACCTTGCGGTCGGCGAGCTTGAACACCCAGAAGGAGCCGCCCTGGCTGACGGTGTTGGTGAGGTCGGCCATGTCGCCGCCCCACAGCGGCACGGCGCCGCCGTAGCCGGACGCCACGCCGATGTACTGCACCCCGTCCTGCTCCCAGGTGATGGGGCAGGAGACGATCCCGGAGCCGGTCTGGAACTTCCACACCTCCTCGCCACTCTTGGCGTCGAAGGCCTTCAGGAAGCCATCGCCGGTGCCGGTGAAGATCAGGCCGCCGTGCGTCGCCAGCACGCCGCCCCACAGCGGCAGCCGCTCCTTGTGCTCCCAGGCGATCTTGCCCGTGGTCGGATCGAGCGCGCGCAGGGTGCCCACATGGTCGTTGAACAGCTTGCGGATGCGGAAGCCCATGCCGAGATAGGCCGCGCCCGCCTGATAGGCCGGCCGCTCCGCCCAATAGTCCTCCTTCCAGTGGTTGGCGGCGATGTAGAACAGGCCGGTATCCTCGGAATAGGCCATGGGGTTCCAGTTCTTGCCGCCGAGGAAAGGCGGGGAGACCGAGACGACCGGGCCCTTGTCCTCGCCCTCCTTGGGCGGCGGCGGGCGCTGGCCCTCCACTTCCACCGGCCGGCCGGTCTCAAGGTCGATGCCCTTGGCCCAGCTGATGCCGTCCACGAAGGGATAGGCGGCGAGCAGCGCGTGGGGCTTGCTGATCTCGGCCGTCTTCTCGGCGAGCTTCATGCGATCGGTGACGTAGAAGAAGCCGTTGCGGTCGGCATGGGCCACGGCGGGCTGGGTCTTGCCGGTCTTGGGGTTCTTCCAGTCGAACAGGATCAGCTCGTTGTTGCCGGAGAAGTCCCAGGCATCGTTGGGGGTGTGCTGGTAGAAGCCCTTCACCTCGCCGGTGGTGGGATCCACATAGGCCTGGCCCGAGGTGTAGAGGCTGTCGCCGGGCCAGCGGGCCCAGCCGTTCCACGGCGCCGGATTGCCGGTGCCGACGATGATGGTGTTGGTGGCCACGTCGAAGCTCGCGCTCTGCCAGGGTGCGCCGCCGCCGTGATGCCAGGCCTCCACCAGCTCGCCCTTGGCGTCGCGCGGCCAGGACGGGGCCTTGGGATCGCCCGTGGGGGTGCTGGGCTTGCCGTCGAGCTCACCCATGTGGCCCTCGACCATGGGCCGCATCCAGAGCTCTTCGCCGGTTTCGGGGTCGCGGGCATAGAGCCGGCCCACCACGCCGAACTCGTCGCCCGACGAGCCGTGGATGAGCATCACGCGCCCGGTCTTCTGGTCCTTCACGATGGTGGGGGCGCCGGTCATGGTGTAGCCCACCTTGTGGTCGCCGAACTTCTTCTTCCACACCACCTTGCCGGTGGCCCGGCTGAGCGCCACCACGGAGGCGTCGAGGGTGCCGAAATAGACCTTGTCGCCATAGATCGCGGCGCCGCGGTTGATCACGTCGCAGCACGGGCGGATGTCGTTGGGCAGGCGGTGGTTGTAGACCCACAGGCGGTGGCCGCTCTTCGCGTCGAGGGCGAACAGGCGCGAATAGGAGGCGGTGACATAGATCACCCCGTCGCGCACCGTGGCCTGGGTCTCCTGGCCGCGCTGCTTCTCGTCGCCGAAGGAGAAGGACCAGGCCGGCACCAGCCCCTGCACCGTCTGGGTGTTGATTTGGGTGAGCGGGCTGAAGCGCTTGGCATCGACGCCCATGCCATAGGCGAGCACGTCGCCGGTGGTCTTGGAATCGTTGACGATATCGTCCCAGGTCACGTTGGTGACGGCGGGAACGGGGGGTGCGGACGCCTCCTCGGCGCGGGCGCGCTCGGGCGCCAGGGCGCCGCCGGCGACGACGAGCAGGGCCGCCGCGCTCGCGGACAGGGCCAGCCGACGACGCAGAGTCGTGCTGTGGAAGAAATGGACCATCGCTTGGGTTCCTCTGGTGTTGTGATTTCGTGGGCCGGCGCGCGGGCGGCGCGTCGGGCCGAAAAGGCGCGAGGAGGCGGAGGGTCGGGATGCGCGAGGCGCACCTTTCCCGTTCCCCGGCGTGGCGTTCACCGGGGGTCACGCCTCCTCGCGCACGCCCCGTTCGGGGCGGCGGGGCAGCTCGTTCAGAAGAAGCCGAGGGCCTTCGGGCTGTAGCTCACCAGGAGGTTCTTGGTCTGCTGGTAGTGGTCGAGCATCATCTTGTGGGTCTCGCGGCCGATGCCGGACTGCTTGTAGCCGCCGAACGCCGCGTGGGCCGGATAGGCGTGGTAGCAGTTGGTCCACACGCGCCCGGCCTGGATGGCCCGGCCGAAGCGGTAGGCGCGCGCGCCGTCGCGGGTCCACACGCCGGCGCCGAGGCCGAAAAGGGTGTCGTTGGCGATGGCGAGGGCTTCCGCCTCATCCTTGAAGGTGGTGACGGAGACCACCGGGCCGAAGATCTCTTCCTGGAAGATCCGCATGTTGTTCTTGCCGAGGAACACGGTGGGCTTCACGTAGAAGCCGTCGGCAAGATCGCCCTCGAGCATCGCGCGCTCGCCGCCGGCCAGCACGCTGGCGCCCTCCGCCCGGCCGATGTCGATGTAGCTCAGGATCTTGTTCATCTGCTCGGCGGAGGCCTGGGCGCCGATCATGGTGGAGGGGTCGAGCGGCGAGCCCTGCTTGATGGCGGCGACGCGCTTGAGCGCCTTTTCCATGAAGCGGTCGTAGACGCTCTCCTGGATCAGCGCGCGGCTCGGGCAGGTGCACACCTCGCCCTGGTTCAAGGCGAACATGACGAAGCCTTCGATGGCCTTGTCGAAGTAATCGTCATCCTCGGCCGCCACGTCCGAGAAGAAGATGTTGGGGGACTTGCCGCCCAGTTCCAGGGTCACCGGGATGAGGTTCTGGCTGGCGTAGTTCATGATCAGCCGGCCGGTGGAGGTCTCGCCGGTGAAGGCGATCTTGGCGATGCGGCTGGAGGAGGCCAAAGGCTTGCCCGCCTCGATGCCGAAGCCGTTGACGATGTTCAGCACGCCGGGGGGCAGGAGGTCGGCGATCAGCTCGGCGAGCACGAGGATGCTGGCCGGGGTCTGCTCCGCCGGCTTCATCACCACGCAATTGCCGGCGGCGATGGCCGGGGCAAGCTTCCACGCCGCCATCAGCAACGGGAAGTTCCACGGGATGATCTGGCCCACCACGCCGAGGGGCTCGTGGAAGTGATAGGCGATGGTGTCGTGGTCGATCTCGGAGAGCGCGCCTTCCTGCGAGCGCACGCAGGAGGCGAAATAGCGGAAGTGGTCGATGGCCAGCGGCACGTCGGCAGCAGTGGTCTCGCGGATCGGCTTGCCGTTGTCCCAGGTCTCGGCGAGGGCGAGCAGGCCGAGGTTGGCCTCCATGCGGTCGGCGATGCGGTTCAGCATCAGGGCGCGATCGGCGGCCGGAGTGCGGCCCCAGGATTCGCGCGCCGCATGGGCGGCGTCCAGAGCCTTTTCGATGTCCTGCTCGTCGGAGCGGGCGACCTCGCAGATCACCTTGCCGTTGATCGGGGAGATATTCTCGAAATACCGCCCCGCGGTCGGCTCGACGAAAGTACCGCCGATGAAATTACCATAACGCTGCTTGAAGGGTGAGGCGGATTCGGACGGCAGAAAGGCGGGTTTGTTCATCATTTCCTCCCGGTGACAGTTGCCCCGCTGATTTGCACCGGCCGTGCCAGGGCGGGCCCGGGAAAGAAGAATTCAATACTGCGTTGCA
>JAFIHR010000298.1 GCA_017849325.1 Xanthobacter autotrophicus
CCCGGCATCGCGGGTATCGAACAGCTCGGCGAAGGCGCGATGGCGGACATCGAGCCCGCCGGTGAAGGCGCCGAAGGCCGGCAGCACCATGCGCGCGCCGTCGGCGAGGAAGCAGCGCCGGCGGATGGCGCGCCCGCGCTGAACCACGCGCGCCACCGGATGAAGATGCCCGCACACCTCGCCCTTCACCGGCGCCCCCTCTGAGGCGCGGCCTGGCTCATGCCGCAGGGTGAGGGAGCCGAGGCGGACCTCCTGCACATGCTCGCCGTCGAGCCGGCGTATCGGCGCCCCGCCATGGGCGGGTTCCGGGACCTCGCCGGGATCATGGTTGCCGGCGATCCAGATCAGCGTGGCGGCGCGGGCGAGGGCGGACAGGCGCGCGCGCAGGTCCGCGCCCATGCGCTCGGCGGCGAAGGGATCGTGCAGGCTGTCGCCCAGCGCCACGATGGTGCGCGGCGCATAGCGGCGCACGGCGGCTTCGAGGCGCGCCAGGGTCTCCATGCTGTCGAACGGCGGCAGCATCTGGCCGCGCCGGGCATAGGAGGAGCCTTTCTCCAGATGCATGTCGGCCACCGCGAGCAGACGTTCTTCCTCCCAGAACAGCGCGCCCGAGGGATCGAGCACCAAAGTGGCGCCGCAGAAGGCGAGCGCCGTCGGGGAGGGGGGCGATTCGGCACGGGCGAGCATGGAACAATCTGTGAACCATCGCGCAGGCGCGGGCAAGTGCGCTGGGCTCGCGGGCGGGCCGCAGGCACCTTCGGCGGCATTGGCCGCTCGGCGCCGCGCCGATGCCGATGCGCGGTGGCCCAAGCCGGTGGGGCGCCCTCGCGTCCGCCTTGCGGAAGGGCCACGCGCCGTGCCCGGGAAAAGCCCCTTGGCCACGGCCGGAGCCGCGCCGTCAAGTTTAGAATGCCTTTAAACTATTGGCTGGACATGACTTTTTGTCGCGCGCCTTGCGTAGTCCTGCGGATTGCGCCGCGCTGCAGCGCGCCGCACCTTCGAGAAACAGGGGGATGGGGAGAAAGCGGCGGCGCCGGGCAGGTGCCGCCAGGGAGCAGGAATGGTGACTGGTTTCTCTTTCCGGCGCGCCGCGGCCGGAGCGCTGGTGATGCTGGCGGCGCTGGCGGGTGGAACGGCACGGGCGGCGGATCCCGGCGCGCTCGCGTTCCCGACTGCCGAGGCGCTCGGCGAAGCGCTCTTCTTCGATACCAATCTGTCTAAGAACCGGACCGAGGCCTGCGCCTCCTGCCATGCGCCCGACGCCGGCTTCGCCGATCCGCGCGAGAACGCATCGGGCAAGGCGGTGTCCATCGGCGACGACGGCCATTCCCTGGGCGATCGCAATGCGCCGACCGCCTCCTATGCCCGCTTCAGTCCGCCGTTCGGCCCCTCGGGAAAGCCGGGGCTCTACCACGGCGGCCAGTTCCTCGACGGCCGCGCGTCGAGCCTCGAAGACCAGGCCGGCGGCCCGCCGCTCAACCCCGTCGAGATGGGCATGCCGGACGCGGCCAGCGTGGTCGAGCGGCTCAAGGAGAACGAGGCCTACGTCGCCGCCTTCGATGCCCTCTACGGCGCCAAGGTCCTGGACGACGCCAAGACCGGCTACGCCGCCATGACCAAGGCCCTCGCCGCCTATGAGCGCACCGACACCTTCGCGCCCTTCGATTCCAAATACGACCGCTATCTGCGCGGCGAGGCGAAGCTGACCGACCAAGAGGAGCTGGGCCGGGTGCTGTTCTTCTCGCACCAGTTCACCAATTGCGCCCTGTGCCACAGGCTCAATGCCGAGGGGAACCAGGAGCGCGAGACCTTCTCGAACTACGAGTTCCACAACATCGGCGTGCCCGGGAACGCGGCGGCGCGGGCGGCGGCGGGCCTCGATCCCGGCGGGCGCGACCTCGGGCTCGCGCAGAACGCCAGCCTGCCTGAGGAGGAGAAAGCGGCGCAGGAGGGCCGCTTCAAGGTGCCAACCCTGCGCAACGTGGCGGTGACCGGCCCCTACATGCACAACGGCGTGTTCAAGGATCTGCGCACGGTCATCCTGTTCTACAACACGTACAACACGAAGAATCCGGCGCGTCACATCAATCCCGAGACGGGACTGCCGTTCGATCCGCCCGAGGTGGCCGAGAACATCTCCATGAAGGAGCTGGAGACCGGCCCGGCCCTCGACGACAAGCGCATCAATGCCCTCGTCGCGTTCCTCAAGACGCTGACCGACAAGCGCTATGAGGACCTGATTGCGAAGGATTGAGGCGCTGGCTGCCTCCGGCCGTGGCGGCGCTCACATCTGGGTGCGCGAGCGGATGGCGGCAGACAGCGTCCCCTCGTCGAGATAGTCGAGCTCGCCGCCCACCGGCACGCCCTGGGCGAGGCGGGTGACGCGCACGCCGGTGTCGCGCAGGAGGTCGGTGATGTAGTGGGCGGTGGTCTGCCCGTCCACCGTCGCGCCGAGCGCCAGGATCACCTCGGAAACCGCATCCTCGTGCACCCGGGTGACCAGACGGGCGATGTTGAGGTCGTCCGGCCCCACCCCGTCGAGGGGGGAGAGCACGCCGCCGAGCACGTGATAGCGCGCGTTCAGCACGCCGGCGCGCTCCAGCGCCCAGAGGTCGCCCACGTCGGCCACCACCACGATGAGGCTCCGCTCGCGGGTGGGATCGGTGCAGACCGTGCAGGGGTCGCACACGTCCACATTGCCGCAGACCTTGCATTCCACGATCTTGGCGAGGGTGTCGGCGAGCGCGGCGGCGAGCGGCGCCATCAGCGCCTCGCGCTTCTTGATGAGATGCAGCGCGGCCCGGCGCGCCGAGCGCGGGCCGAGCCCGGGAAGGCGGGCGAGGAGCTGGATCAGCCGTTCGATCTCGGGGCCGGCGACGGC
>JAFIHR010000299.1 GCA_017849325.1 Xanthobacter autotrophicus
CGGCGGAAGGGCGGCACCAGCAGCACGCTGACGCCCTTGCGCCCGGCCCGCCCGGTCCGGCCGCTGCGATGCTGCAGGCTCTCGGCGTCGTGCGGCAGCTCGGCATGGATGACGAGCCCGAGGCGGGGCAGGTCGATGCCGCGGGCGGCGACGTCGGTGGCGACGCACACCCGCGCGCGCCCGTCCCGCAAGGCCTGCAGCGCCGCATTGCGCTCGTTCTGGCTGAGCTCGCCCGACAGCGCCACCGCGGAGAACTGCCGTTCCTGCAGGGTGGCGAGCAGGTGCCGCACGGTTTCGCGCGTGTTGCAGAACACGATGGCGCTCGGCGCATCGTAATAGCGCAGCACGTTGACGACGGCGTGCTCGATCTCCTTCGGTACCACGCGGATGGCGCGGTATTCGATGTCGGCGTGCCCGCCTTCCCCGCTCGCCACCTCGATGCGCAGCGCCTCGCGCTGATAGCGCTTGGCGAGGGCGGTGATGCCGCGCGGCAGGGTCGCGGAGAACAGCAGGCTGCGCCGGCCCGGCGGCGTCGCGTCGAGCAGGAACTGGAGGTCCTCGCGGAAGCCGAGGTCGAGCATCTCGTCGGCTTCGTCGAGCACGACGACGCGCACCGCCGACAGGTCGAGCCGGCCCCGCTCCAGATGGTCGCGCAGGCGCCCCGGCGTGCCGACGACGATGTGCGCCCCCCGGTTGAGGGCGCGCTGCTCGGTGCGCGGGTCCATGCCGCCGACGCAGGAGACGATCTGCGCCCCGGTCGCCGCATAGAGCCAGGCGAACTCGCGCTGCACCTGCAGGGCAAGCTCGCGGGTCGGGGCGACGACGAGCGCCTGCGGCGCGCCCGCCGGCCCGAAGCGCTCGTCGGTGCCGAGCAGCGTATCCGCCATGGCGAGGCCGTAGGCCACGGTCTTGCCGGAGCCGGTCTGCGCCGACACCAGGAGGTCGCGCCCCGAGGCGTCGGGCGCCAGCACCGCCGACTGCACCGGGGTCGGATCATCATAGTCTCGCGCGGCCAGGGCGTGGGCGAGCGCGGGGTTGGTCGTCAGGAAGGGCACGGCCGGTTCTGCCTATCTCGGAATGTCGTCAGGCGTCGAACGGGAGCCATCGGAAGGGAGTGTGGGCGTATCCATAATCGAGTGGGCGCGCCGATGCCACTGGTCGGCCCCACGCGCGATTGCCGGCGTTGCCGCTCCCGGTTCCCGGACGGCGGGCGCAACGCGCCGACGGGCGCCGCACTGTCGCGTCCGGGCGGTTGCGAAGGGGGGTGCGGAAAGGGCATCCGGGAGGCTCAGGGACCAGCCAAAACCGGCCCGCGCGCTGTTAAATGAATTAATTCTATAAAAATGATAGAAATTAATTGACACACGGAATGCTCCCGGACAATCCTTTGGGTGTTTCCGGAGCGCGCACGCCGATCGTAGCGCCCTGATCCCCGGCTGATTGGCTTGAAGAGGCGCAAATGACCATCGTCCGGTCACTCGGGCATTTGTGTAGGCGGGGCAGCGCGGCGCAGCGTTGAACGCCGCCCGCTGCCCGACCCGACCCACTCATCCCTCGCCAATTCCAGAAGAAGGCGCCGGCCTGGCCGGTGAATGCTGCCCCATGTCCGCATTGCCCCCGTTCACCGCCCGCACCGGGGCGGAACCCTTCCGCGTCGTCGGCTTTTCCGGCAACACGCGCCGGCCGTCGCGCACCCGCCTCCTGGTCGAGGCGGTGGGCGCCGAGCTCGCGGCGCGGCGCGCCGTCGCCTGGCAGGTGTTCGACCTCGTGGATGCGGGCCCGCGCATCGGCGGCTCCTCGCTGGCGACCCTGCCGCGGGAGGTGCACGCCATCATCGCCGCCATCCAGGAGGCCGATGCGCTGGTGGTCGGATCCCCGGTCTACAAGGGCTCCTACGCCGGCCTGTTCAAGCACCTCATCGATTTCATCGATCCCGCGGCGCTCGCGGGCAAGCCCGTGGTGCTCACCGCCACCGGCGGCGGCCACCGGCACGCCCTGGTGGTCGAGCACCAGCTCCGCCCGCTGTTCGGCTTCTTCTCGGCCCTGACGATCCCGACCGCCGTCTATGCGGCGGAGAAGGACTTCACCGACGGCGCGCTGACCGATCTCGAGGTGAGCGCGCGCGTCGCCCGGGCCTCCGGCGAGCTGGACCGGGCGCTGGAGCATGCGCCGCTCCGCCAGCCCATTCCCCATGTCGCCTGACCCAGCCGAGCGGAGCCAACCCATGATCAGCAAACGCCAGTTCCTCTCCGGCGCGCTGGGCGCCGCCGGCCTCGCCCTCGCCGCGCGCCGCGCTTCGGCCACCCCCGTCGGCGCGCTCAAGGAGTTCAACGTCGGCTACCAGAAATCGAGCGGCATCCTCGTCACCGCCCGGCAGCAGCAGGCGCTGGAGAAGCGCCTCAGGCCGCTCGGCGTCGAGAACGTGCGCTGGGTGGAATTCCAGTTCGGTCCGCCGCTGCTGGAGGCGCTCAGCGCCGGCGCGGTGGACATCGGCACGGTGGGCGACACGCCGCCCATCTTCGCCCAGGCGGCCGGGGCGAACCTGCTCTATGTGGCGAGCGCGCCCGCCACCCAGACCGCGACGCTGGTGCCGACCGACTCGCCCATCACCTCCGTCGCCGGGCTGAAGGGCCGCAAGGTCGCCATCGCCAAGGGCTCCTCTGCGCACAATTTCACGGTGCGGGCGCTGAAGCGCGCCGGCCTCGCCTTCAGCGACATCGAGCCGGTCTACCTCGCCCCCGCCGATGCCGCCGCCGCCTTCGCCTCGCGCCGGGTCGATGCCTGGTCGGTGTGGGACCCCTATTACGCCATCGCCGAGACGCGCCACGGCGCGCGCCCCATCGTCACCACCAACGACGGGCTGGCGAGCAGCACCTTCTATCTCGCCAACCGGCGCACCGCCACGGAGCACCCCAACGTGCTCCGCGCCGCCCTCGACGAACTGAAGCAGGTGACCGCCTGGGCGTCCGCCCACCGCGACCAGCTCGCCGCGCTCACCGCCGAGGTCACGGGGGTGGAGCTGGACGTGCAGAAGATCGCCACCGCGCGATACCCCATCGAGCTCAATTCCGTCAGCGACCAGATCGTGCGGCAGCAGCAGGAGATCGCCGACACCTTCTTCGCCCTCGGGCTCATCCCGAAGGAGATCACGGTCGCCGACATCGTCTGGTCGGCCGCCCGTTCCTGAATTCCGTCATCGAGGACTTTTCCATGATCCGTCTGACCCGTATCGCCGGCGCCCTGGCGCTTGCCGCCGCCGCCTTCGGCCTCACCCCGGCCAGCGCCGCAGAGCCCGCCCTGAAGGAGTTCAAGGTGGGCTACCAGAAGGCCGGCTTGCCGGTCATCGCCCGCCATCAGCAGCTCATCGAGGCGGCGCTGGCACCCGAGGGGACCACCGTGCGCTGGGTGGAGTTTCCCTCCGGCCCGCCGCTGCTGGAAGCCCTGAACGCCGGCGCGGTGGACCTCGGCTGGACCG
>JAFIHR010000300.1 GCA_017849325.1 Xanthobacter autotrophicus
GCGCGATACCCCTTGCAAGTTCCCGCGGCGATAGAACATAAGCGGTCCAAGGATTGCGGCGGTTGGGGGGTTCGCATGCCGGGCTTTGGGAGCCGGGATTCCATGTCTGCGGAGATCAACTCGGACTCGAGGACGAAAGTGTCCATGACCACCGCCGCGGCCATCGTGGTGGCGGACATGATCGGCGTCGGCGTCTTCACCAGCCTTGGCTTTCAGGTGGCGGCCATCCCGTCTCCCTTCGCCATCCTGGTGCTCTGGACGGTGGGCGGAGTGGTGGCGCTGTGCGGCGCCGTGTCCTACGCCGAGCTGGCGGCGATGTTCCCCCGCTCCAGCGGCGAGTACAATTACCTCTCGCGGGTGTATCACCCCGTCGCGGGCGTGCTTGCGGGATGGCTCTCCGCGACGGTGGGCTTTGCCGCCCCCGTTGCCCTCGCGGCCATGGCGCTCGGCCAATACAGCCGCGCCATCTGGCCGGAGGCGCCGCCCCTCGCGCTCGGCATGGCGGTGATCTGGATCGTCTCCCTCGTCACCCTGCGCGGGCTGCGCCAGAGCGGTACCTTCCAGACCGTGGCGACCGGGGTGAAGGTTGCGCTCATCGTGGCCTTCCTGGTGGCGGGCGTGGCGCTCGCCTCGCCCCAGCCCATCTCCTTCGCGCCGCATGCGGCCGATATCGGCCATATTTCGAGCCCGGCTTTCGCGCTCAGCCTCGTGTTCGTGATGTACGCCTATTCGGGCTGGAACGCGGCCACCTACGTCGTCGGCGAGATGGCGGATCCCCAGCGAAACGTGCCGCGGGCGCTGCTTCTCGGTACCGCTTTCGTCACGATCCTCTACGTGGCGCTGAACGCATTGTTCCTCTACACCACCCCGATCGGCCAGCTCGCCGGTCAGCTCGACGTGGCGGTGGTTGCCGGCCGGTATATGTTCGGCGATCTCGGCGCGCGGCTGGTGGGCGCCCTCATCTGCATCGGGCTCGTGTCGTCCATCAGCGCCATGATGTGGATCGGTCCGCGGGTGATCTCCGTGATGGGCGAGGACATCCAGGCCCTGCGGTTTTTCGCGCAGCACACCGCCAACGGTGTTCCGGCGGCGGCCATCGTGTTCCAACTGCTGATGGCCAACCTGCTGCTGCTGACCCAGAGCTTCGAGGCGATCCTCGACATGATCCAGTTCGCCTTGATCGCCTGCTCGTTCGCGACGGTGGCGGGGGTCATCCTGCTTCGGATCACGCGGCCGGACCTGCCGCGTCCGTACCGGGCCTGGGGCTACCCGTTCACCCCGCTGATCTTCCTGCTGGTGGCGGCCTTCATGATGTACCACCTCTTGACCGAGCGTCCGCTGCAGTCGGCGGTGGGAATGCTCGTGATGGGGTCCGGACTGGTTGTATATTACCTGTCGAAGAAGGGCAGTAGCGCACTGTCCGTCAGCTCGAACTGAGATTCATTCGTCCCATGATCTATCGCGCATTCTGCGTCGCACTCGCGCTGACGCTGACGATCCTCGCCCCCCGTGCACCGCGGGCCGAGGAGGCCACCACACCCGCCGCAACCGCTCCGGCCGCAGGCGCTCCCGGCACGGCCGTGCCCGACGCGGCTGCCCCCGCTGCGGCCGCTCCCGCCACTGCTGCGCCGGCTCCGGCAGCGGCCGTGCCGGCTCCGGCGGCGCCCGGCACCGCGAGCCCCACTGCGGCCATGCCTGACGCCGGCAAGCCCGGTGCGGCGCCGTCCGCCGCGGCGGCATCGAGCCCGGCTGCGCCCGGCCCGTCCGCCCCGGCCAAGGCCGCGCCCGACGCCGCTACGGCGGGAGCTGCCCCCGCCGCGCCCGGCGCTGCGGCCCCCGTCGCCTCGACGCTGAACGACGTCGCCCGCTTGCTCGCGGGGCTTCCCCTGGAGGCCACTTCCCCTCTCGCCCCCCTGGCGGCAAATGCGGAATGGCGGCGCCATGCCCGGTCCCTGGACGCCGCCTTTGGGCGGGTGGAGAAGCTGCAGCTCTCGAAGATCAGGACCTGGTCCGCGCACAACCTGCCGCAGACCCGGCCCACGCTCCTGTATTTCTTCAGCGGGCCCGATTTTCTCTACGCCAGCGCGTTCTTCCCGCAGGTGAAGACCTATGTCCTCGCCGGGCTTGAGCCGCCCGGCCCGGTGCCGGACCCTCTCAAGCTCAAGGGCCGCCTCTCGCAGGGGCTGGGCCAGATCCAGGCGTCTTTGTCGAGCATCCTGAACTACAGCTTCTTCCGGACGATCGACATGAAGACGCAGCTGCGGTCCGGCCATTTGGACGGCACGTTGCCCATCCTTTACGTTTTCCTCGAGCGCACCGGCAACACCCTGGTGGATGTCGAGCTGGTTCGCGTCGATCGTGAAGGCGCCGTTGCGAAGGACGAGGGCAAGGCCCCGGCCGGCGCGACGCAAGGTGCCAAGATCACGTTCAAGAGCCCGGACGGCGACGTCAAGACGCTCTATTACTTCTCCACCAACCTCGCCAATGGCGGCGTCGACAGCAGCGGCTTCCTGAAGTTCTGCGCGACGCTCCCCCCGGCCGACGCCTTCATCAAGAGCGCGTCCTATCTCCTGCACGACGGCAATTTCTCCAAGGTTCGCGAGTTCATTCTGGAGAACAGCACGGCCATCGTTCAGGACGATTCCGGCATCCCGCTGCACTATTTCGAACCGAACCTGTGGGAACTGCGCCCGTTCGGGCGCTATGCGGGCCCGATCTCTTTGTTCTCCGGACGCTATCAATCGACCTATGCGCGCCTCTTCAAGAAGAGC
>JAFIHR010000301.1 GCA_017849325.1 Xanthobacter autotrophicus
GCGTCCACCTGCGCATCATGCAGCCCAACCTGCCGCAGGATCAGAAGTTTTCCTATCCCCGGCGGAACCAGATCCTGACCGATTACCTCGCCCTGAGCGCCCGCCCCAGCGCGCTCTATCCGCGCGGCCTTCAGGATGTGACCGTCCTCGTCTGGCCCGAATCGGCCTTTCCCTTCATCTATGAGCGCGAGCCCTGGGCCGCCGAGGCCATCGCCGGCACCCTGCCGGACCATGTGACACTGGTGACGGGCGCCGTGCGCTACGGCACGCCGCCGCACGGGCAGAGCTCGCCTTTCTTCAACTCCATCCGGGTGATTGACGGCGAAGGCCGGGTTCTTTCCAGCACCGACAAGGTGCATCTCGTGCCGTTCGGCGAATACCTGCCGTTCCAGAACGTCCTCGAAAGCCTCGGCCTGGAGCAACTTACGCGAGTACGCGGCGGCTTCTCGGCGGGCGCGAATCGACAACCCCTGATCATTCCCGGACTACCCGTGGCTGCCCCCCTCGTGTGCTACGAGGTGATCTTCCCCGGGGAGGTGCTGCCGGCCGGCGCGCGGCCGGGATTGCTTCTCAATCTTACCAATGACGCTTGGTTCGGATTGACCCCCGGGCCCTACCAGCACTTTGTCCAGGCGCGCCTGCGGGCGGTCGAGGAAGGGCTGCCGCTGGTGCGTGCCGCCAACACGGGAATCTCGGCGATTATCGACCCACTGGGACGAATCGTCGCAGCTTCGGAGCTTGGCCAGGAAGCGTTGGTGGACGGTCCGCTTCCCGTTGCAATGAAAACGGTTCCAGTTCTGGCGCAAATTCCCAACACCGTCCTCGCGCTGTTGTTGGCAATCGCGCTCGGTGCTGCAATTGTGCCGTTTTGGAACGTGTTTGCACGCAAAAGTTTATCGACGCTCGTAGATTGTGTGCCTATGTTCGCGGGCAGTCAGGGCGCCCTTCGCTATGCGAAGTTTCGAGTACTTTTCCGACACAGCCGGAGAGATCATGGTCAAGAAGGCGCCGAATCCCATCGATAAGCACGTGGGCTCGCGCGTGCGCATGCGGCGCATGATGGTGGGAATGAGTCAGGAAAAACTCGGCGAGCACCTCGGTATTACGTTTCAGCAAATCCAGAAATACGAGAAAGGAACTAACCGGATCGGTGCCAGTCGTCTGCAGCAGATCTCGGTCGTTCTTGGCGTTCCTGTTGCCTTTTTCTTTGAAGGTGCGCCGTCCGTCGGGCCGGAAGGCGAAGGCTTTTCTGAAGGCCAGTCGCCCGCTTACGTTTCCGACTTTCTCGCTACGGCAGATGGACTTGCCCTGACGCGGAATTTCATGCGCATTTCCGATCCGCGCGTGCGCCGTCGCATCGTCGATCTGGTCATTGCCATCGCCGGCGAGGCGGAGACCTAGATTCGTTCGTTTTGCCGAACGGGTCCGCCCTCTCGATCTTGACCGAACGGTCCGGCGCTGCAAGAAAGGCCAGCTTGACATCAAAGCCGGCGCACGAGCGCGAGAGAGATCGAGAAATGGCGCGTCAGTCCTACCTCTTCACGAGCGAATCCGTTTCGGAAGGGCATCCCGACAAGGTCTGCGACCGCATCTCCGACGAGGTGGTGGACACGTTCTTCCGGACGGCCGCGACCGAGGGCTGGGATCCGAGCCAGGTCCGCGTGGCCTGCGAGACGCTGGCGACCACCAACCGGGTGGTCATCGCCGGCGAGACCCGCGGCCCCTCCTCCATCACGCCCGAGCTCATCGCCCATACCGCGCGCCTCGCCATCCGCGACATCGGCTATGAGCAGGCCGGCTTCCACTGGCAGGATGCCGAGATCGAGGTGCTGCTCCACGCCCAGTCGGCGGACATCGCCCAGGGCGTGGACATCGCCGGCAACAAGGACGAGGGCGCCGGCGACCAGGGCATCATGTTCGGCTACGCGGTGCGCGAGACCCCCGAGCTGATGCCGGCGCCGATCTACTACGCCCACAAGATCCTGAAGGTTCTGGCGGACGCCCGCCATTCCGGCGAGACCGCCGTGCTCGGCCCGGACGCGAAGAGCCAGGTGACCGTGCAGTATGAGGACGGCAAGCCGGTGGGCGTCGCCCAGCTCGTGCTGTCCACCCAGCATCTGAGCGAGGACATGACCTCGCACGACGTGCGCACCGTGGTGGAGCCCTACATCCGCGAGGCCCTGCCCGACGGCTGGCTCACCGACAAGACGGTCTGGCACGTCAATCCCACCGGCAAGTTCGTCATCGGCGGGCCGGACGGCGATTGCGGCCTCACCGGCCGCAAGATCATCGTCGACACCTACGGCGGCGCGGCGCCTCACGGCGGCGGCGCCTTCTCGGGCAAGGACCCGACCAAGGTGGACCGCTCGGCCGCCTATGCCGCGCGCTATCTGGCCAAGAATGTGGTGGCGGCGGGCCTCGCGGACCGCGCCACCATCCAGCTCGCTTATGCCATCGGCGTGTCCGATCCCCTCGCCGTCTATGTGGATCTCCACGGCACCGGCCAGGTTGAGGAAGGCAAGCTCGAAGGCGTGCTGCGCCAGGTGATGAACCTGCGCCCGCGCGGCATCCGCGAGCATCTGGACCTGACCCGGCCGATCTATGCCCGCACCGCGGCCTACGGCCATTTCGGCCGGATGCCCGACAATGACGGCGGCTTCTCCTGGGAGAAGACCGACCTCGCCGACACGCTGAAGTCCGCGGTGGGCTGAGGCCGCGGGCATCGGGTTCGCCGTGCTGGCATGTCAGGCCCCGTGCAAGCGACGCTGGCCTCCGGGATGTCCTCTCGGGAAGCCGGTCCCATGACCGCCCGGAAGGCCGGCACCGAAAGCGACGCGCGCCCCGCCTTCTACGGCCGGCGCGTCGGCAAGACGCTGCGCGTGACCCAGAGGGACGCGGTGGCGCGGGTCCTGCCGCGCTATCTGATGGCCCTCGACGCGGCAGCCGAGCCCATGCGCCTGTTCGCCGGCCCGGTTGACGACATCCATCTGGAGATCGGCTTCGGCGGCGGCGAGCATCTCCTCAGCCATGCGGAGCGGCGGCCGGGCACCGGCTTCATCGGCGTGGAGCCATTCCTCAACGGCATGGCGCGCATGCTGGTCGATCTCGACCAGATGGCGCTCGGCAACATCCGCCTGTTCAACGACGATGCGGCGCTGCTGCTGGAACGCCTGCCCGAGGCCAGCCTCTCCGGCGCCGATCTGTTCTATCCCGATCCCTGGCCGAAGCGGCGGCATTGGAAGCGCCGTTTCGTGCGGGCCGACAATCTTGATCGCCTCGCCCGCGCCATCCGCCCGGGCGGGCTGTTCCGCTTCGCCTCCGACGTGCCCCATTACGTGGGCTGGACCCTGCGCGAGGTGAAGGCCCACGGCGCGTTCCGCTGGACCGCCGAGCGCGCCGGGGACTGGCTGACGCCATTCCCCCATTGGCCCGGCACCCGCTATGAGGCGAAGGCGCTGGCCGAGGGGCGCATTCCCACTTACCTCACGTTCCTGCGCGTCTGATCAGCGCCCCTCGCCGGCTGCGAACAGGGCGTCGAGCCCCTCGCGATAGGTGGGATAGGCGAGGTCCACCTTGAGCGCGGTCTTCAGCCGGGCGTTGGAGACCCGCTTGTTGGAGGCCCAGAAGGTGAGCGCCATGGGACTCATCTCCCGTGCCGCCATATCGAAGGGGATGGGCTCCGGCTCCGGCCGCCCCAGAAGCTGCGCGGCATAGACCAGCGGATCGCCGGGCGCCGTGGGCAGGTCGTCCGCCACGTTGAGGAGGCCACCGAAGCCCTGCGCCATCACGGCGCGGATGGTGGCGACGATGTCGTCCACATGGATGCGGTTGAACACCTGGCCCGGCTTCTCGATGCGCCGGGCGGAGCCATCGGCGACCTGCCGCAGGGCATTGCGTCCCGGTCCGTAGATGCCGGCAAGGCGCAGAACCGCCACGGGGATGGCGTGCGCCTCGCCGAACGCCTGCCACTGCGCCTCCGCCGCCAGCCGGCGGCCGAGGCGGGCGCTTCCGCCCCTGGGTGGCGTCTCCTCGTCCACCCATCCGCCGGCATGGTCGCCGTAGACGCCGAGGGTGGTGAGATAGATCACCTGGCGCGGGGGATGTGCGGCAAGGATCGCCCCCGCCGCGCGCAGCACCGGATCACCGTCCGTATCGGGCGGGGCGGAGAGGAGGAGCACGTCGCTCTCGCCCAGCGCCTGCTCCAGCTCCGGCGAGACGGCGGTGCCATCAAACGCCAGGCCGGTGACGCCGGGCGGCAGCGCCGCGAGGTGCTCCGGCGAGCGGGCGGTTCCGAAGATGCGGGAGAAGTCCGCGCCATGGGTCGCGGCAAGGCGCCGCGCGCAATAGCCGAAGCCGATGGCGGTGAGGACGGAAGCGCCGGCGGCGCGCGGGGAGGTGCTCATCTTTCGCAGATGGACCGGCGGGCGGCGGCTGGCAAGGGCCGAGCGGCGCCCCGCCGCGCAGGGAACGGTGCCCGGCGCTCCGGCCGGCTCAGCGCCCGGAAAGGGCGGAGGCGGTGAGCGCGCGCACCGCGTCCTCGCTCTCGCGGGTCACGGTCTTGCGGTCGTGATCGGCATCGAGCGGCGTCGGCTCGCCGAACGTCACCACCACGTCGATGGCGCCGTGCCGGAGCACGTCGAGCAGATGCGGCGCGAGCTCCACGTCTCCGGTCCAGGCGGCCATGGGGCGGTGCAGGCGTCCCATGGGCAGGCCCTGGAGCTTCACATAGGCGACCGACAGGGGCTGCACCACCACGGTCTCGGTCGCGGCGAAGGCCTCGCGCACCGCTCCCACCAGGGCCGAGCGGAACGGCAGCACCCGGTTGCCGTCGCTGGAGGTGCCCTCGGCGAACAGCACCACCGGGTCGCCCTCGTGCAGGCGCCGGGCGATCTCGCGGTTGACCGCCCCGGTGGCGCTGCGCCGCTGCCGGTCCACGAAGACGGTGCGCTGGAACCGGGCGAGCAGGCCCACCAGCGGCCAGCCCTCCACCTCGCTCTTCGCCACGAAGAACAGCGGCGTCAGCGAGCCGATCACGGGAATATCGAGCCAGGACGAATGGTTGGCGAGGAGCAGCAGCGGCCGCCCATCCGCCGGAGCGCCGTGCACCTCGACCCTGACGCCCAGCAGCTTCAGGAGGATGCGGTGGTAGAGGGCGGGGATGGTCCGGCGCGTCGGCAGCGCGAGCTTCAGGCTGAGCCATTGCAGCGGGATGCCGATGAGCGTCACGAGGCCGACGACGCCGAGCACCGCCCCCATGCGCAGCCGGTCGAGCAGCAGGCCGGCGCGGGGGAAATCCGGCCCGAAGGGGGCCATGGGCTCCTCGGTCCGGCGGGGCCGGAGCGCCGCCCGGGCGCCGCCTGCCGGAAGGGGGAGCGCGGCCGAAGGGTCTTTGGGGGCGCGCGGCCCGTGGTCGGAAGTGCCCGGAGGCGAGGCGGCGGGCGCCCCGCTCACTTTTCCTCCTCATCGAGGGGCACCGCATAGAGCTCCAGCCGGTGGCCCATGAGGCGGAAGCCGAGGCGGCGCGCCATGTCTTCCTGCAGGCGCTCGATCTCGTCGGAATGGAACTCGATCACCCGGCCGGTGCGCAGGTCGATGAGGTGGTCGTGATGCTCGTCGGGAGCCTGCTCGTAGCGCGCCCGGCCGTCGCCGAAGTCGTGGCGCTCGATGATGCCGGCGTCTTCCAGCATCTTCACGGTGCGGTAGACCGTGGAAATGGAGATCTTGTCGTCCACGGCACTGGCCCGGCGGTAGAGCTCCTCCACGTCCGGGTGGTCCTCGGCGCCCGAGAGCACGCGCGCGATGATGCGGCGCTGCTCGGTCATGCGCATGCCTTTGGCCAGACAGGCTTCCTCGATGAGGCTCATTTTTCCGCTCAAGGGCGGGCTCCTCTCGGAGAAATGCGGGAAACTCGCGCTTTATCGCCCTGCCCGCCGTTCCCCGCAAGGGGAGAAGTCGCCCCGGCGCACCCGGGCCGATCAGAAGTCGCGGCGCAGCAGCAGGGCGTCGTGCCCGCTGTCGCCATAATACCCCCGGCGCCGCGAAACCACCGCATATCCAAGGCCCTCGTAGAGCCGGATGGCGGCGGCGTTGGCCTCGTCCACCTCCAGGAACGAGGTGGTCACCCCCTCTCCGGCGAGGCGGCCGAGGTGGTGCTCCAGAAGCGCCCGGCCGAGGCCGCGCCCGCGCGCCGGGCCGGCGATGGCGATGGAGAGGATCTCCGCCTCCGGCGCCACCACGTGCGAGAGCACGAAGCCCTGGGGCGCGCCGCCGGCGCCCTCGCACACCACATGGGCGCGCACGCTCTTCTGGGCGAGCATGCGCTCGAACTCCTGATGGTCCCAGCCGCGGGCGAATGCGGCGGCGTGGATTCCGGCGAGGTGGGCGATGTCGCGCTCCGACGCTTCGCGCACATAGGGCGGGCGCCGGCGGCGGAAGAGGTCGGCGAGCTCCATCATCGTCGCGCGATACGCGCCTTGTCCTGGGGCTTGGCGTCGGCCGGGCGCAGGTAGAGCGGGCGTGGCTCCGCCTGCGCCGGATCGGCCACCGCCCCGAGGCGGGCGACCCAGGCCACGTCGGGGGCGGGCACGTCCTCCACCAGCTCCGGCTCGCGCTCCTTCGGCGGCCAGGCCTCGACGATGAGCGGCGCGCCCGAGCCCACGAGGCGCACGGCACCGATCGCAGCGGCGCGGGCGGCGTCCTTCACATGGGCGGCGCGGGGCGCCATGACGGTGCGGCCGCCGGCGCCGAACATCTGCAGGTACACATGGTCGTGCCGGGCATCGATGGCGGCGACCACCGGCACGGTGTCGTCGAACGAGAGGTAGGGGGCGGCGAGGGCGGCCAGCGTCGTCACCCCCACCACCGGCACGTTGGCGGTCAGGCCGAAGCCGCGGGCGGCGGACAGCCCGACGCGCAGCCCGGTGAAGCTGCCGGGCCCGATGGTCACGGCGATGCGCCACAGCTCGGTGAAGTCGAGCCCGGCCTCGGCCATCACCCGCTCGGCCAGCGGAATCAGGGTTTCGGCGTGGCCGCGCTCCATCAGATAGGAGTCGCCGGCCACCACCTTGTCCGCGTCTAGGTCGAGCACCGCGACGGAACAGGCCGACAACGCTGTATCTATGGCGAGAATGTACATTGACGCGGGTGCCCCACTTGCCTCCACGATTGACCGAAATCCGGCGCAAACGGAAGAGGTTGGAGGCGCCCCGCCCACCATAAAGGTTAACGAGGGTTAACCGCGACGCAAAATGTGAGGCGCCCTTGACGGGCGGCCGGGGCCCCGCAAAGGCGCCAGGCGGATCACACCGCCTGGACTTCCTTCACCTCGGGAACGAAGTGGCAGAGTAGGTTCTGGATGCCGTTCTTCAGCGTGGCGGTGGAGGACGGGCAGCCCGAGCACGAGCCCTTCATGTTGAGGAAGACGATGCCGTCCTTGAAGCCGCGGAAGGTGATGTCGCCGCCGTCATTGGCCACCGCCGGGCGCACCCGGGTCTCCAGCAGCTCCTTGATGGTCTCGACGATCTCGGCGTCGGTGGGGGCGAAGAACTCGTCCTCGTCCTCGCCATCGTTATCGACGCCCGGCGCCAGGATGGGTGCGCCGGACATGTAATGCTCCATGATGGCGCCGAGGATGGCCGGCTTGATCTGCGGCCACTCGCCCTGGTCCTTGGTGACGCTCACGAAATCGGCGCCGAGGAACACGCCGGAGACGCCTTCCACCTCGAACAGGCGCTGCGCGAGGGGGGAGCGGGCCGCCTCGGCGGGGGAGCGCACATTAATGCCGCCGTCGCCGAGCACGGTGCGGCCGGGAAGAAACTTGAGGGTGGCCGGATTGGGCGTCGCCTCGGTCTGAATGAACATGGCGGGATCCTTGAAAACAAACCTGTGAGGGGCACTTTCGCCCTGGATTAAGTCCAAGATAAGCGCTGCAACGCGGGACGAAAAGGGTGCATACGGGATTGTCCCGAATTGACACGGCCGGAACGGCCGTTTCGCGTCCTCCGGGAACCTCCGGTGAACGGACGGGGAGCGAATCGGCGGCGCACCGCCTGTTCCCCTGCCGTTCCTCGACGGGTGCGGCGCGGCGGGCCGCCGGTCGCGCCCCATTCCCGTCACCCTGCCCTTGCGGCGGGGGCCGGCCATTCCCATCCTAAGGGCGGCAAATTCGCCGCAGGCGCGGCGCGGAGACGGCCGAAGATGAACTATGTGAAGACAGCCATCCTGCTCGCAGGCCTGACTGCCCTGTTCATGGCGATCGGCTTCCTGCTCGGCGGCACCAACGGCATGCTGATCGCGTTCGTGATGGCGGCGGGCATGAACCTGTTCAGCTATTGGAACGCCGACAAGATGGTGCTGAACATGTACGGCGCCCGGGAGGTGGACGAGCGCTCCGCCCCCGAGTTCGTCGGCATGGTGCACCAGCTGGCCGACCGGGCGGGGATGCCGCGCCCGAAGGTCTACATCATGGACAATCCGCAGCCCAACGCCTTCGCCACGGGCCGCAATCCGGAGAACGCGGCGGTGGCGGCCACCACCGGCCTGCTGCAGATGCTCACTCCCGACGAGGTGGCGGGCGTGATGGCGCACGAGCTGGCGCACATCAAGCACCACGACACCCTCACCATGACCATCACCGCCACCATCGCCGGCGCCATCTCGACGCTGGCGAACATCGGCATGTTCTTCGGCGGCAACCGCGACAACCCGCTGGGCGGCGTGGGCACCATCCTCATGGCCATCTTCGCGCCCATGGCGGCCATGGTGGTGCAGATGGCCATCTCCCGCACCCGCGAGTACGAGGCCGACCGCGGCGGCGCTGAGATCCACGGCAATCCGCGGGTGCTGGCGCGGGCGCTGGCGAAGATCTCCAACACCGCCCATCAGGTGCCCAATGACGAGGCCGAGGCCCATCCCGCCACGGCGCACATGTTCATCATCAACCCGCTGTCGGGCCAGCGGATGGACAA
>JAFIHR010000040.1 GCA_017849325.1 Xanthobacter autotrophicus
CCCCGTGCGCATCGACGACACGGTGGACGTGGAGGTGAAGGTGGTGGATCTGGTGCCGGAGAAGTTCCGCGCGCGCCTGTCCTGCATCTGCTCGGTGAAGGGCGAGGTGGTGCTCGACGGCGAGGCGGTGGTGAAGGTGCCGTCCTCCGGCGCGCAGAAGGTCGCCAATCTCTGAGCCGCCGCCGGCCGCGCTGAGCGCGTGATCGGACGGGCGAATCGCGCTCTTATGCGCTGAGGGACGCCGGAGGGCGCACGGCCGGTCCGGCTCCGGGAGGAGGGCCGGCCCATGTTCGAATCCGCCAAGGTGGAACGCACCCTCGACAAGGCCGCCTTCAAGGCCATGGAGCCCGGTCTCCGGGAAGAGCTGCTGAACGCCCAGTTCCAGCTCATCGACCAGAAGAAGCGCAGCCTGCTGGTGCTTATCCACGGGCCCGACGGTGCCGGCAAGGGCGCGGTGCTGAACCGGCTCTATAGCTGGCTCGACGTGCGCCGCGTCGAGACGCTCACCTTCGAGCGCCCCTGCGTCGATGACGGCGGCCATCCGCCCATGTGGAAATACTGGCGCGAGATGCCCGGCTTCGGGCAGATCGGCATGGTGCTCGGCTCCTGGTATCACAAGCCGTTGTGCGACCGGGCGCTGGGTCGCGTCGGGCTCGGCGCCTTCACCAAGGCGCTGGAGGACATCCACCGCTTCGAGGCCATGCTCCATGCGGAGGGCGTGAGCCTGCTCAAGCTCTGGCTCTATCTCGACGCCGAGGAGGCGCACGCCCGCTTCAGGAAGCTGAGCCGGGGGGCCTATGTGCGCCCGCTGGTCGCCGAGTGGGAGGAGATCGACAGCCGCAAGGCGCGCGAGCGCCTGGTGCTCGCCGCCGAGGAGGCGGCCCAGCTCACCTCCACCGACATCGCGCCCTGGCAGGTGGTGCCCGCCGCCGACGAGGAATATCGCGACGCCATGGCGGGCAGCCTCCTGCTTGAGAAGCTCGTCGCCATGACGCGGGAGGCGCCCCTGCCGCCGCGCCCGCTGGCGCCCAATCCGGTGCGCGTGCCGGGCGAGCTGCCCGCTTTCTCCATCCTCTCCACCCTCGACCTCTCGAAGAAGCTGGACGACGCCGCCTACGACAAGGAGCTCGACGCGGCGCAGCAGCGCATCACCGCGCTCACCACCTCGCCGGAATTCGCCCGTCACGGCCTCGTCTGCGCCTTCGAGGGGAGCGACGCCGCGGGCAAGAGCTCCACCATCATGCGCCTGCGCCGGGCGCTCGATCCGCGGCGCTTCCGCGTCCATCCCATCGCCGCGCCCACGGACGAGGAGAAGGCGCACCCCTATCTGTGGCGCTTCTGGCGGCACATCCCGGCGCTCGGGCGCGTCGCCATCTTCGACCGCTCCTGGTACGGGCGCGTGCTGGTGGAGCGGGTGGAGGGGCTGCTGACCCCGGACGGCTGGGGCCGCGCCTATGGCGAGATCAACGATTTCGAGACCCAGCTCACCGATGCCGGCCATGTGGTGGTGAAGTTCTGGCTCGCCATCAGCCAGGAGGAGCAGGAGCGGCGCTTCGAGGCGCGCGAGTCGATCCCCTACAAGCGCTTCAAGCTCACCGAGGAGGATTGGCGCAACCGGGCGAAATGGCCGCTCTACGAGGCCGCGGTGACCGAGATGGTGGACCGCACCTCCACCCGCGCCGCGCCCTGGACCCTGGTGGAGGCGGAGGACAAGCACTACGCCCGGGTGAAGGTGCTGCGCACCATCGCCGACGCGCTGGAGACGGCCATGGGCAAGGGCCGCTGAGGGACGGCGCGCCGCGCGCGGAAAATTAACCCCTTGTGTGCCAAGGCAGATGCGGTCCTCCCTCCGGGGAGGAGCAGCCCTCAGGGAGGCGCCTCATGTGGAAGCCGCGTTTGCCGGGCCGCCCGGTGGTCCGAGGTCTCGCCGGCGCGCTCGCGCTCGCCCTCGTGCTGGGGCCGGTCTGCGCCGTCCGGGCCGCGGAGCCCGAAGCCGCGCCGACGCAGCGGGAGGAGCCCCCGGATCCGCAGGCCATCGCCCGCGGCCGTGCCTTCGCCGACGCCAATTGCGCCGGCTGCCACGCGCTGGGGCCGACCGGCGCCAGCCCGTTCGCCGCGGCGCCGCCGTTCCGCGACCTGCACAAGCGCTATCCCGTGGACAGCCTCGCCGAATCCCTGGCGGAGGGCATCATCACCGGCCATTCGGGCATGCCGGAGTTCGAGCTCGAGCCCGACCAGATCGAGGACTTCATCGATTATCTGCATTCGCTGGAGCCGGCGCCGGCGGCGAAATAGCCGGGCACGCATCGCCCGCTACAGCCGGCGTTCGGCGGCGGCACAAGCGGATCGCGTCGGGGATGGCTGGGGCGCCTGGATTCGAACCAGGGAATGGGGGAATCAAAATCCCCTGCCTTACCACTTGGCTACGCCCCAATGCTGCGGCCGGGGACCATATCGTCGGCGCACCGTCCTGTCCAACCTGCGGGATCGCGCGCTGTGGAGAGCTTCGCTTGTGCCGGGCGCGGGGCTTCGCCGGGCGGCCGCGACGCGGTGCCATCCGCCGCAATGATACCATCGCCTTCGGGGCGTTTCGGGAGTAGCGTACGCCCGCTGCGCGCCGGGCGCGGCGTCGATTCGGAGATGGCGCAATGTCCTTGCGGATGAGCTTCTTGAGCGCGGCCGCCGGCCTCGCTGTGGTGCTCGCCAGCCTTGCTCCCGCCGGGGCCCAGACGGCCCAGGACCGGATGAAGCAGTGCGGCGAGGAGTGGCAGTCTGCCAAGACCGCGGGCAAGGTGAAGGAAGGCGAGACCTGGAACGCCTTCTTCAAGGAGTGCAACGCGCGCCTGCAGCAGGGCGCGGCGGCCACGCCTGCGGCGGCTCCCGCGGCAACCGCCCCCGCGACCGCCGAGAAGCCGGCGGCGGGCGCCGCGAAGACCACCGCCGAGACCGGCAAGTCGGCCGCGGCGGCCTCCTCCGCCCAGTCGCGGCGCAAGCAGTGCAGCGACGAATGGCAGGCCGCCAAGACCGCAGGCAAGGTGAAGGCGGGCGAGACGTGGTCGCAGTTCTACAGCGCCTGCAACACCCGCCTGCTCGGTGAGGCGCCGGCGGCGACCCCCGCGGCCGCAACCGCCACCACCGCGCCCGCCAAGCCGGCGTCCCAGTCGGCCGTCAAGCCGGTGGAGGAGCCGCTTCCCACGCCGGCCGGCGTCGACACCGGCGAGGGCGCGCGCCAGCCCACGCCCGGCCAGCTCGCCGCCCGCGAGCGGATCAAGGAATGCGGCGCCGAATGGCGCGGCCAGAAGGAAGCCGGCAAGATCCCGGAGGGCCAGACCTGGCCGCAATATTGGAGCGCGTGCAACACGCGCCTGAAGGCCGCCGGGAAGTAGGTTCCCGCGCTGCCGCCGTCCGCGGGGCACGCCCGGCATAGGGCGGGCGCGCGGATCGCGCGGTGCTCCGTCCGAAAAGCATCGGTGCCGTCTCTCGGCGGCGCCGCGCCATAAGCGACCAGCGGCACCGTCTAGTGCCGGCCTCGGGTCAGCCAACCACTTCCGTGACGCCCGCGCTGGCAAGTCTGGCGCGGGCTTTTTCGTGCGTGCGCCGCGCGGCGCGGGTCACTGCCCGGTGAAGCGGGGCGCGCGCTTCTCGGCGAAGGCGAGGCGGCCCTCACGATAGTCGGCGCTCGCATTGGCGTTGCCGGTGGCGCGGCGCGCCTCGGCGAGCACGTGCTGCGGCGCGCCTTCCGCCGCCCGGATGGCGAGCTTGGCCGCCTTGAGGGTCAGGGGCGCATTGTCCGCCATGCGCTGGGCGAGGCGCTCGGCATGGGCGTCGGCCTCGTCGCCGGCGGCCACCGCCTCCAGGGCGCCGAGCTCATGGGCGCGCGCGGCCGGCATGCGGTCCGCCGTGAAGAAGAGGAAGCGCACGCCCTGGCCGGAAAAGGCGCTCGCCACCCGGCGCATGCCGCGCGGATCGTAGCCGAGGCCGAGGCGCGCGGCGGGGATGGCGAAGAAGGCGTCGTCCGAGGCCACCCGCAGGTCGCACGAGGCCGCCAGCGCCGCGCCCGCGCCCACGCAGGCGCCCCGCACCAGCGCGATGGTGGGAAAGGCGAGGGCCTCGATGGCCGAGCAGGCGGCCTCCACGAGGTCGTCATAGGTCTGCGCCCCCGAGGCGTCGGAGCGCGCGCTGTCGAAATCCGAGATGTCGGCGCCGCCGGAGAAGGCGAGCGTGCCCTCGCCGCGCAGGATGGCGACGCGGATGTCGCTGCGCTTGGCCGCATCCACCGCAAAGGCGGCGAGGCTCTTCCACATGCCGCTGGAGATGGCGTTGCGCCGCTCGGGATTGGACAGAACGAGACGGGCGATGCCCGCTTCAACGGAAATGGCGACGTCGCCGGCCATCTTCCCCCTCCCTTGTCGGTCCATGCGCAGGTCCAGCGCCCGCGCAGGGCAGGAGCTAGCATCCGCCGCGCCGACGCGGAAGGCGCAAACCGCACGAGCCCGCGGATTCTCGTGCCCGCTTCGGGGGTGCGCGGCGGGGACGGGCGCCTGCCCGGCGTTCAGGCCGGGCGGGGCTCGGGGTCGGATCAGCAGGTGTCGGGCAATGGGGTGTCGGGGCGGCGCCGCGAGACGCCGCCCCGCCCCGACGGGCGCCGGTCAGGGCTTGGCGCCCGAAGCTCGTCGGCGGACAGGTAACTGATCTCGCCCGGAAAGTCCGGCTTTTCTTGTGCAGGGTCTAAACACTAAATACAAGCTGAAAACGCAAAAATTGTAGTGGGTGACCGATGCATGCAATTGTAGTTATTCCAATGCCGGCAATTGTCTGTTTGCCGCGCTACACGTTTAGTGTGTGATTATTCCTTACGGAATAGAATATTAGCAATAAATCCTACGATCAGGCTGCCGAATGCGACAGAAATGCCGTAGAGAAGCCCGGAGTTCTGAGCCAGAGAAGTCACCTCCTGCTCAAATCCTCCCTTCTGCACATTGAAAGTGGAAGAGGCGCGAGCGGTGACCTTGCCGGCACGCAGCAGGATCACATCCACCGTGTAGCGACCAATGGGTGCGCGGCCGGGAATACTGATCCCGGTGCGGAATACATTTGGCGCGAGAAAGCGAACGCCGCGCTGATCCTCCTGGTAGAGCCCTTCCGCGCTCAGGGTCCGGATGAAGGCGGCGCGAAACGGATCGGTCACCACCACGTCGGCGAAATCGGGCCCCACCCGCTGCACCAGGATGTAATGGGCGAGGCCGATCTGCTCGACGCGCTGGGTCTCCTCGCTCGCCATGCGGTCGAACGGCCGGTTGGCCTGCACCGAGAGGAACGACGGCACATCGATGAAGGTGCGGCTGTCGGTGTTGATCCAGAGCCCCAGCACCCGGGACTTGCGCCAGGTGAGGAAGGTCTCGCCCGGGCCGCGCACGGTCACCACCACGTCGGCCGGGACGGTGGCGTCGGCGGTCTCCACGGCGCCGAACACCACGAGGTCCACACCGGCGAAATTGGAGGAGATCAGCACCTCGGGCTGGGAGACCGTGACGATCAGCCGGTCCCGCGGAAGCGTCGCCTGCGCCGTCGCGCCCGGAGGCGCGGCGGTCTGCCCCCGCGCGGGACCGAAGGCGCCGCCGAGCGCCAGCAGCGCCAGCAGCACGGCGCCGAGGGGGGTGAGGCGGCCGAGGGGCGCGCCGGGCCGCATCAGTGGCGCTCCCAGACGGTGGTGACGGTGAAGGGGTCGGCCGGCGGGGTCACCAGGTCGGCCGCCACCCGCACGCCCACCGACAGCACGAGCAGGCCGAGCAGCAGCCGCAGGTGCTCGGCGCGCAGGGTCTGCCCGGCGCGGGCGCCGAACTGGGCGCCCACCGTGCCGCCCACCATCAGCACCAAAGCGAGCACCGCATCCACGGTGCGGTTGGCCTCGGCATGCAGGACCGTGGCGGCCGTCATGGTCACCAGCATGAGCACCAGCGAGGTGCCCACCGAGGTCTGGGTGGGCACGCGCAGCATGTAGATCAGGGCCGGCACCAGGATGAAGCCGCCGCCCACGCCCAGCACCGCGCCGAGCAGGCCGATGACGAAGCCCATCACCGCCACGGGAATGGCCGACACATAGATGCGCGAGCGGCGGAAGCGCATCTTCAGCGGCAGGCGCATGAACCACGCATGGGTGCCGGGCCGGCGTACCTCGGGCGGGGCGCCGGAGCGGCTGCGGGCCATGGCGCGCACGCTCTCAACGATCATCAGGGTGCCGATGGCGCCGAGCAGGGTCGTGTAGGAGACGGCGATGGCGAGGTCCACCTGGCCGACGCTGCGCAGCCAGGCGAACAGCGCCACGCCGGAGGCCGTGCCCAGGAGGCCGCCGAGCAGGAGCACGGTGGCGAGCGGAAGGTCCACCATGCCCTTGCGCAGATAGGACAGCGCCCCGGAGAAGGACGAGGCGGCCATGTAAGGCGACACGCTCGCCACCGCCACGGTCGGTGGAACGCCCGAGAAGATCAGCAGCGGCGTCATGAGGAAGCCGCCGCCCACTCCGAACATGCCGGAGATGAAACCCACGGCCAGCCCCATGGCGAAGATGGCGAAGATGGCCACCGGCAGTTCGGCGATGGGCAGATAGATGGTCATGAATCAGCCCTTGCTCCGCCCCGCGCCGGCCGATGCGCTCCTCAGGGGCGCCACCTCGGGGAAGCGGGCTCCCCGGCGGTGCGCCACGCCGCCAGAGCGTGACCGCGCCCCCTCACCACGACCTGCCGATGGATGATGGTTCAGCTTTCCATCCGCTTGGGATGCTGGCGGGCCTTTAAGCCATGAATCCTTGAATTTGAAGGGGCCGGCGGGTGTTTTTCCAACAAAACTGATTCGATCTAATCAATGGGATCTGTTGCGCGGAAATCCGTGCCGCAGCGGCCGGCGGGCGCCGCGTGAGCGTCAGGCGATGCGGCGCGCGGTGGCGGCCAGCGCCACCATGAGCTGGGACAGGGCCGCCGTCTGCCGCGCCTCGTAGGCCCGATCGCGGGCGAGGCTCCGCCCGGGCAGATGGACGAACACCACCGGCGGCGCGCCTTGCGCCGTCCCGCGCGCCGCCACGTCGAGGGCGCGGAAATAGACCGCGTTGCACAGGTAGCGCCCGGCATCGCGCGAGGCGCGGGCGGGCAGGCCGGTGCTGCGCAGCGCCTTCAGCAGCGCGGCCGTGGCGGCGGGAGCGGGGTGGAGCGGCGGTGCGCCGGGAAGCAGGCGGGCCGGCCCGTGGCGGCCGGCGGCATCGGGGAAGCGGTTGGCCGCATTCACGGCCTGCGTCTCCAGGCACAGCGCGCGCCGCCGGCGCGCCACCCCGAGCAGCAGGATCGCCGCGGGACGATGGCGCGCCACAAGGCGGGCGATGAGGTCCGGCGAGGTCCACAGGGTGGGCAGGATCTCCACCTGCGTCCGCCAGCCCGAGAGCGCCGGCCGGCGCCGCCGGGCCACGTCCGCGGCGGCTTTGGCGGACGGATTGTGCGGCACGCCGGGAAACGGCCCGAAGCCGCAGATGAGGAGCAGGCGGCCCATGAACCCGCCGGCCCTTTCGCTACAGCCCGATGAGGCCGGCGATCTCGGCCGCCGCCAGGGCCGGGGCGAGGGTGCCGTCGGCCACCTCCTTCTCCAGCGCCGGAAGCCGGGCCTTGACCGCGGGGTCGTGGGTGACACGCTCCTGCAGGCGCTCGTTGAGCAGGGTCCACATCCAGCGCACCTGCTGGCCCTGGCGGGTGGTGAGGAAGGTGCCCGCCGCCTCGCATTTCTGGCGATGCAGCTCCACCTGCGCCCACACCTCCGAAATTCCGTCGCCGGTCAGCGCCGAATAGGTGAGCACCGGCGGCGACCAATGGGCCTCGCGCGCGCCAAGCAGATGCAGCGCCGCGCGATATTCGCCGGCGGCGGCGCGGGCGCGGGGGATGTTGTCGCCGTCGGCCTTGTTCACCGCCACGATGTCGGCCAGCTCCAGCACGCCCTTCTTGATGCCCTGCAATTCGTCGCCGGCGCCGGGCAGCATCAGCACCAGGAAGGTGTCGGTCAGCTCCGCCACCGTGGTCTCCGACTGGCCGACGCCCACCGTCTCCACCAGCACCACGTCGAAGCCGGCGGCCTCGCACAGCAGCATGGTCTCGCGCGTCTTCGCCGCGATACCGCCCAGCGTGCCGCCGGAGGGCGAGGGGCGGATGAAGGCGTGCCTGTCCACGGAGAGGCGGGACATGCGGGTCTTGTCGCCGAGGATCGAGCCACCGGTCCGGGTGGAGGAGGGATCCACCGCCAGCACCGCCACCTTGTGGCCCTTCGCGGTGAGAAAAGTGCCGAGCGCGTCGATGGTGGTGGACTTGCCCACCCCCGGCACGCCGGTGATGCCCACCCGGAAGGCGCCGCCGGTGCGCGGCAGGAGATGCTGGAGCAGGGCCTGCGCCCGTTTGCGATGATCGGCGCGGCGCGATTCCACCAGGGTGATGGCCCGCGCCAGCGCCGCGCGCTCGCCCCGCGCGACCGCTTCGGCGAGGGCGTCGTCATCCATCAATCGGGCCGCCGTCATAATTTAAATGCCTTATTTATCAAGCCATTGGCCGGAAATGCTGCGGTGCGTTGGAACGCGCCGGGAGGCAGGGCGTTGTCTAGGTGTTCATCCACCACATGGAGGAATAGCCATGAACTGGGATCGTATCGAAGGCAACTGGAAGCAGATCACGGGCAATGTGAAGGCCCAGTGGGGCAAGCTGACCGACGACGATCTGGCGCAGATCAACGGCAAGCGCGAAATTCTGGAAGGCAAGCTGCAGGAACGCTACGGCTATGCCAAGGACCAGGTGAAGACCGAGGTGGATGCCTGGTCGAAGAACGTCCGGATGAACTGATCCGGCAGTGAAGGCCACCCCTGCGGCCGTAAGGTCGCGGGGGTGGTTTCAGCGTTGGGTGATCCGGCGGATGCCGCTGACGTCCAGCCCCCGCAGCGCCTCGGCGGCGGGGGTTTCGCCGACCACGATGTCCGGCGCGATCTCGGTGAGGGGCACCAAGGCGAAGGCCCGCTCCATCAGCCGCGGATGGGGGATCTGAAGATCCGGCGCGGCCACGATCTCATCGCCATAAAGCAGGATGTCGATATCGATGCGGCGGGGGCCGTAGCGCTCCTCCCGGCTGCGGTCGCGGCCGAGCTCGCGCTCCACCGAGAGCGCCAGCACCAGCAGGGCGCGGGGCGGCAGCGGGCTGTGCACCTGCACCACCTGGTTGAGGTACGGCCCCTGCGGGATGGGACCCCAGGGCGGCGTCTCGTAAAGGCCGGAACGGGCGGTGATGGCGAGGCCGGCGCGCTCGAGCTGGTCGAGGGCGCACGCCATGGTCCCGGCCCGGTCGCCGAGATTGGAGCCGAGGCACAGGAAGGCCGCGCGCCCGCCGGCCGGGCGGGCGGTGTGGAGCAGCGTCTGGGAAAGGGGAGCGCTCATTTAAGTGTCTTGGACCTTCAGGAGGCGTCGCGGATGGCCTCGGCCACCCGGGCGGCCTGCACGTGGGCCGCAACATCATGCACGCGGATGATTTCCACCCCCGTCATCACGCCGATGACGTTGGAGGCGATGGTGCCCGGCAGGCGTTCCTCCGGCGTCGTCTCGATGATCTTGCCGATCATGGACTTGCGCGAGGTGCCGAGCAGCAGCGGCAGGCCGAGCACGCGCAGCTCGTCGAGCCGCCGGATGGCGGTCAAATTCTGCGGGAAGGTCTTGCCGAAGCCGATGCCCGGGTCAAGCACCAGCCGCTCGGGCCGCACCCCCGCCTTCGCCGCCCTGTCGATGGCGCGCTCGAAGAAGGTGATCATGTCGTCCATGACATCCATATGGGGGTCGATTTCGGCGCGATTGTGCATCACCACGGCCGCCGCATCGAAATCCGCCACCACGTGGACGATCTCCGGGTCGCGGGTGAAGCCCCAGATGTCGTTGACGATCGCCGCCCCCGCCTCCAGCGCCCGGCGGGCCACCGCCGCCTTGTAGGTATCCACCGACACCGGCACGGCGATGGCCTCCTGCGCGAGGCCCTTCAGCACCGGGGCGATGCGGCCCCATTCTTCCTCCGCATCGACCGCCACGTGGCCGGGGCGGGTGGATTCGCCGCCCACGTCGAGGATGTCCGCCCCTTCGGCGAGGAGGGTCCGGGCATGGGCGAGGGCGGCATCCGGCGCCGCGTGGCGGCCACCGTCCGAGAAGGAGTCGGGCGTCACGTTGAGGATGCCCATGATGAGGGTGCGCGGCCCGAGGGGCAGAGCGCGCCCGCAGGCATGAAGGGTGCGCAGGGATGACGACAGCATGACCGCCTCGTGACGCAGGGGCGGCCAATGAAGCGCGCCTGCCGCGCGCGCGCAAGCCTCGCCTGCCGCACGGCTGCACTGCTTGCAATGAAAGGCCCGGGGGCGCTAGCTGCACGCCATGTCCGCCGATGACGACCGATCCCGCCGGCTCGCCGCCGCTTTGCGCGCCAACCTTGCCAAGCGCAAGGGCCGCCAGCGCGCCCTCGATGCCCGGGCCGGGGCGGGGGCGTCGACCCCCGCCGATGCGCCCTGCGGCGACCCCGCGGAGCCCGTAAGCCCAAGCTCAAGCCTAGGTTCTGCTGCGCCGCCGAATGACGGAAAGATTGTGCCGAAGGACGAGGCAGGCTAGAGGTCTGCACTTCAGTCAAGCGGGCGGGAGCGCCCGGTCTGGTATCCGGGGGACAGGACCAGCATGGACAAGATCAAGATCGTCGGCGGCAATTCCCTTCAGGGCATCATTCCCATCTCGGGCGCCAAGAACGCCGCCCTGCCGCTGATGATCGCCAGCCTGCTCTCCGAGGAAAAGCTGATCCTGGAGAACGTGCCGCGCCTCGCCGACGTGGCGCTCCTGCAGCGTATCCTCGGCAATCACGGCGTGGACATCACCACCAACGGCAAGCGTACCGGCGACGATCCCTATGCCGGCCAGACCCTGGAGATCGACGCCCGGGTGATCGTCGATACCACCGCGCCGTATGACCTCGTGTCGAAGATGCGCGCCTCCTTCTGGGTCATCGGCCCGCTGCTCGCCCGCATGGGCGAGGCGAAGGTGTCGCTGCCCGGCGGCTGCGCCATCGGCACCCGGCCGGTGGATTTCCACCTCGATGCCCTGCGCGCGCTCGGCGCCGACATCGAGATCGACGCCGGCTACGTGATCGCCAAGGCGAAGAACGGCCTCAAGGGCGGGCGCATCATCTTCCCCAAGGTGTCGGTGGGCGCCACCCACACGGCGCTGATGGCGGCCTCCCTCGCCGATGGCGAGACGGTGATCGAGAATGCCGCGCGCGAGCCCGAGATCGTCGATCTCGCCGATTGCCTCATCAAGATGGGGGCGCGCATCTCGGGGGCTGGCAGCTCCACGGTGGTGATCGAGGGCGTGCCGCGGCTGCGCGGCGCCCGCCACGCCGTGCTGCCCGACCGCATCGAGACCGGCACCTATGCCATGGCCACCGCCATGGTGGGCGGCGACGTGATGCTGGCCGGAGCCCGTCCCGACCTTCTGGAGAACGCGCTCGACACGCTGCGGGCGGCCGGTGCCGAGATCGACGTCACCAACGAGGGTATCCGGGTGCGTCGTAATGGCGCGGGCATCCTGCCGGTCGAGGTGACCACGGCGCCCTATCCGGGCTTCCCCACGGACCTTCAGGCCCAGCTCATGGCGCTGATGACCCGCGCCAAGGGCCGCTCGCGCATCACCGAGACCATCTTCGAGAACCGCTTCATGCATGTGCAGGAGCTGGCCCGCCTCGGCGCGAAGATCCAGCTCGACGGCGACACCGCTTATATCGAGGGCACCGAGCGGCTCACCGGCGCGCCGGTGATGGCCACCGACCTGCGCGCCTCCGTCTCCCTCGTCATCGCCGGACTGGCGGCGGAGGGGGAGACCATGGTGCAGCGCGTCTACCACCTCGATCGCGGCTTCGAGAAGCTGGAAGAGAAGCTCTCGCGCTGCGGCGCGCAGATCGAGCGCATCAGCGGCTGAGCCGGCGGGGCGGGCGCGCGCCTGAGCCGCCCGCGCTCTTCCCGCCCGCCCCTGATCCTGCCGCGAAGCGTCGCCGCGGCGGCCGGGCAAGGCATTGAATCCCTTTCGTCACGTGCCTATCTGGCAGGTATAGACAGAAGGCGCGATGCCCATGACCGATCCCAAGGCCCAAGAGCCGGTGGCAGCAGACTGCAAGGCGAGCAATCTGAAGCTTCTCGCCCTCGACGAGGAAGACCTCGCGGTGGTCTCCGCGCATCTTCAGGATGCGGTGGTCAAGCTTTGCGATATGGGCTTTCTGCCGCGCCGCCAGCGCTTTGCCCTGCTGCTCAACCGCTTCGACTGGGGGCAGAAGGTGCTGTTCAACGAGACGGTGCGCCATCGCACGGGGCTGCATTTCGAGCGGGTGCGCGCCGTGAAGTGCCGCGGCCTGGAGGGTGCGCAGAAGAACGGCGTGCTCAATCTCCTCGCCGTCACCTTCATGCCCACCGATGCGCCGTCCGGCCACGTGCTTCTGACCTTCTCCGGCGGCGCCGAGGTGCGGCTGGAGGTGGAATGCATCGAGGCGGGCCTCTCCGATCTCGGCCCCGCCTGGGGCTGCGCCCACGCGCCGAAGCATGTGAGCGACGCCGCCTGACACCCGCTGCCGGGCGTGCGCGGGCGCCTCGCCGCAGCCCCGTCGCAGCCACCTTCCATCAGAAGGGCTTCCCTCCATGGCGAAGCTGAATTAGCAAGGCGCATGCCCATGCGACTTGATACCAGAAGCCCCGATTTCGCCGACCGCTTCGCCACCTTCCTCGGCGCCAAGCGCGAGTCGTCCGTGGATGTGGCCGACAAGGTGGCCGCCATCATCGCCGACGTGCGCGCCCGCGGCGACGAGGCCCTCATCGATCTTTCGCGCACCTTCGACCGGGTGGACCTCGCCGCCCTCGGCCTGCGCGTGACCGACGCGGAGCTCGACGCCGCCCTCGCCTCCATCCCGCCGGAGACCCGCGCGGCGCTCGAATTCACCAAGGCCCGCATCGAGGCGCACCATGAGCGCCAGATGCCGCAGAGCGAGGTCTATACGGACCCGCTCGGCGTCCAGCTCGGCCATCGCTGGACCAGCGTGGATGCGGCCGGCCTCTACGTGCCCGGCGGCACGGCGGCCTATCCCTCCTCGGTGCTGATGAACGCGGTGCCGGCCAACGTGGCCGGGGTGCCGCGCATCGTCATGGTGGTGCCGGCCCCCGACGGGCAGATCGCGCCTCTGGTGCTGGCGGCGGCGCGGCTCGCCGGGGTGCACGAGGTCTATCGGGTGGGCGGGGCCCAGGCGGTGGCGGCCCTGGCCTACGGCACCGCGACCATCGCGCCGGTGGACAAGATCGTCGGCCCCGGCAACGCCTTCGTGGCGGCGGCCAAGCGGCAGGTGTTCGGCAAGGTGGGCATCGACATGGTGGCCGGGCCCTCCGAGGTGCTCGTCATCGCCGACGACGAGGCGGCGGCGGACTGGATCGCCGCCGACCTCCTGGCCCAGGCCGAGCACGACACGGCGGCCCAGTCCATCCTCGTCACCCCGTCGCGACGCCTCGCCGAGGAGGTGGAGCGGGCGGTGGAGACCATGCTCGCGACCCTGCCGCGCGCCGAGATCGCCGGCGCCTCCTGGCGCGACCACGGCGCCATCATCCTGGTGGACGATCTCGACGCGGCGATCCCGCTGGTGGACCGCGTGGCGCCGGAGCACCTGGAGATCCACACCCGTGACGCCGACCGGCTCGCCGGCCTGATCCGCCACGCCGGGGCGATCTTCATCGGCGCCCACACCCCTGAGGCCATCGGCGACTATGTGGGCGGCACCAACCATGTGCTGCCGACCGCCCGCTCGGCCCGCTTCTCGTCGGGCCTGTCGGTGCTCGACTTCATGAAGCGCACCTCACTGCTGAAATGCCCGCCGGAGGCGCTGCACGTGCTCGGCCCGGTGGCGGTGCGCCTGGCCGGCGTCGAGCGTCTCGACGCCCACGGCCGCTCGGTTTCCATCCGCACCAATGCCGGAGGAGAGGCGTAAAGCCATGCCAGAGAAGTCGCCCTCGCGTCTCAGCGCCGTCACCCTGGACGACGCCTCCATCGGCCGTGCCGGTTCGGATATCGAGCACGAGCGGGCGACCGCCATCTGGGACCTGATCGAGGAGAATTCCTTTCATCCCTGCGGCGATCCGGGGGAGGGGCCCTACACCCTCCACATCTCGCAGGCCGACAACCGCCTGGTCCTGGACGTGAAGCGCGAGAGCGGCGAGCAGGTGGTGCAGCACCACCTCTCCCTCTCCCCCTTCCGCAAGGTGGTGAAGGATTATTTCCTCGTCTGCGAGAGCTATTACGCCGCCATCCGCACCGCCTCGCCGACCCAGATCGAGGCCATCGACATGGGCCGCCGCGGCCTCCACAACGAAGGCTCCGAGCTCCTGAGCGAGCGGCTGAAGGGCAAGATCGACGTGGATTTCGACACCGCGCGGCGCCTCTTCACCCTCATCTGCGCCCTTCACTGGAAGGGCTGAGGCGATGGAGCCTCCCGCGGGCGTATCCGCGGCGCCGAAACGCTCTGCGCGGCCGCAGGCGGTTCTGTTCATGTGCGGGCAGAACGTGGTGCGCTCCACCATGGCGGCGGCGCTGGCGCGGCACCTTTTCGGCTCCACCCTCTATGTGGGGTCGGCGGGCGTGATCGCGGGGGAGCAGGACCCTTTCGTCACCGCGGTGATGGACGAGCTCGGCCTCGATGTCTCGCGGCACCGGCCGCAGAGCGTCGAGGAGCTGGAGGAGAATGAGGGGCTCAACTTCGACCTCGCCATCTCGCTCTCGCCCGATGCCCACCACCGCGCCCTTGAGCTGACGCGCACCAACGCCCTCGACGTGGAATACTGGCCCACCGCCGATCCCACCAGCGAGGGAGGCAACCGCGAGCAGCGCCTCGCCGCCTACCGCGAGGTGCGCGACGAGCTGGAACGGCATATCCGCGAGCGGTTCCGGCCCCGATAGGGCGGGGTGCCTCCCGCCGCGACCGAGTTGCCCAATGCCGGCGGCCCGGCGGGCGGGCGCGTCTTGACCTCGCGCAACGCCTGGTGGCAAGCCGCCATCTAGCCTTCGTCTCCGGGAGGAAATCCGAATGCTTTCATCCATCAAGAGTGTGCTGATCGGCCTGACCGAGGAAGGCCTCGACGAGCCCTCCACGGCGCTCGCCTACGGCCTGTCCCTCGCGCGCCAGGCGGGGGCGCACGCCACCATCCAGGCGTCCTCCCTGAAGGTGACGGTGGGCAGCATCTTCCTTTCCACCATGGCGCTGGACCTGGTGGCGGCCCATAACCGGCACCTGAAGCAGCTCGCGGACTCGCTGGCCGAGCGGGCGCTCGGCGAGGCGGGGGCGGCGGGCGTCACCTGCACGGTGGAGACGCCGCAGCTCGGCTACAGCGAGCTGGTGGAGTCCTTCCTCGCCCAGGCGCGGGTGCACGACCTCACCGTGCTCAATGCCGAGGCCCTCACGGTGAAGGCGGAGCGGGGAATCATCGAGGCGCTGCTGTTCCAGA
>JAFIHR010000302.1 GCA_017849325.1 Xanthobacter autotrophicus
CTCAACCCTGCCTCCCGCCAATCCGGTCTACGGCGCGGCGGGCGAGCCGGGGGTAATCGCCTATTATTATCTCTGGCATTTCGGCGCCGCCGAGCTCGCCCGCCTCACGGGGGCGACGGGGTGGGAGGCGGACGCCGCCGCAAGCTGGTTCTCGGCCGTCGCCGCCCTCGGCCTCGTGGCGGGGCTCGCCTTCCGGTTCCGGCCGGGGACGGCCGCGCCCCTTCTCGCCCTGCTCGCCGCCGCAGCCGGCTCGCTCCGGCCGGTCGCCTCGGCCTTCCTCGGGCCGGAGCGGATGGACCGCCTGCTGGAGCCGGCGACGGGGCTCGCCGGCCTCCTCTATCAAGCGAGCTGGAGCCCGCATCATGTGGCCTCCGCCAGCGCCGTGGTGATGGCCGTCCTGCTGATGGCGCGGATGCGGGCGCAGGCCGGCCGGCCTCAGGAACCGCGCGCCCTGGCGGTGCTCGTCGTCCTGACCGCGCTGGTGGCGGCGGCGGCGTTCCAGAGCTCGCTCTGGGTGGGCGGGGTCGCCTTCGCCATCGGCGGCGCGGCGGCCGCCCTGGTGCTGGCGCTATGCGGGCCGCGGGAGGGGCGCGGGCGCTTCCTCGCCGCGACCTTTGCCGCCGCGATCCTGGCGGGCGGCCTCGTCGCCCCGCTGCTCCACGCGCAGATCGCGTCGGCGGCGCTGCGTGGCGGCGGCGCGCCGGTGCGGGTCGCGGCGTTTCCCGTCCTCGGCCCGCTGGTGCCCGATGGCCTGCGCGCCGCGCTGGATCTCCCGGCATTCTGGCTGGTGCTGCTGCCGACGGAGTTTCCCGCCATTGTCCTTGCGGGGGCCGCCGGCCTCGCGCTGGTGCTGGGCGCCCGCGGGCGAGACGGGTCCGGCCGGCGGGCCTCGGCGCGCGCCCTCGCCGTGCTGGCGCTCGGCGTGCTGGCGGTGAGCGCGCTCCTGAGAAGCACCGCGGGCGAGAACAACGACCTCGGCTGGCGTGCCGTGCTGCCGGCCGTGCTGGTGCTTTCGGCCTTCGCCGGGGTCGCGCTGGCGGCGGCGCTCGCGGCGGCGGCGCAGGGCCGGCGCGCAGCCCTCGTGGCGGCGCTCGCCCTTATCGCCATCGGACTGCCGGATGCGTTCGAGCTCGCCCGGGGCAACGCCGTGGGCGAGGCGGGCTCGCAGGGCCGCGTCTTCGCCGACGACCCCGAGCTGTGGAACGCCGTGCGCCGCGAGGTGGCCCCGGACATCCGCATCGCCAGCAATCCGGGCCGGCTGGAGCGGCTCACGCCCTGGCCCGTCAACATCTCCTGGGCGCTGCTGTCCCGCCGCCGCTCCTGCTTCGCCGGAAAGGAGATGGCGCTGGCCTTCGCCCCGCTCACGGCGGCTGAACGCACGGCCGCCGATGCCCTGTTCGCGCGGGTGTTCGCCGGAGCCGCAACGCCGTCCGACATGACGACGCTGCGCACCGCCTTCGGATGCGGCGCGGCGGTGGTCACGGCGCAGGACGGCGCGTGGCGCGCGGACCCCTTCGCGGCAAGCCCGCTGTTCCGGCTGGCGAGCGAGGAGCCCGGCCGCTGGCGCATCTACCTGGCCGCCGCGGAGGGCGCTCCGGCGACCGCCCGGTGAACCTCCCGCCCTCCCCCTCGCAGGCTCGTGATCGCCCGCCGCGTAACCCCCGGCCGCCCGGCGACGAATGCATGGGCATGAGGGGGAGCTTCATGACCGGTCCCGAACCCGACCTGGACGCGCTGATGCGCGCGTCCCAATCCGGCGACGCCCGGGCGCACCGCGCCCTGCTGCAGCATCTGTCCGTGCGCCTGCGCAGCTATTTCCGCAGCCGGCTGCGGCGCTGCGGCGCGGGGCCCGACCAGGCGGAGGATCTGGTGCAGGACACCCTTCTGGCGCTGCACACCCGGCGCCACACCTATGACGGCTCCGCCCCGGTGCTCGCCTGGACCTACGGCATCGCGCGCTACAAGCTCGCCGACCACCTGCGGCTCCACGCCAGAACGATGCGCAACGTTCACATCGACGAGGTGGACGATCTCGCCGACGAGGACCGATATGCCGCCGCCGACACCTCGCGCGAGCTGCACCGCGCCCTCGCCACTTTGCCCCAGAAGCTCCGCCTGCCCATCGAATACGTGAAGATCGAGGGCCTCAGCATCGCCGAAGCCGCCGCGCGCATGGGCATGAGCGACGCGGCGGTGAAGATCGGCATCCATCGCGGCATGAAGAAGCTCGCGGCAGTCCTGTCGGAGGCGCGCCCATGAACACCGACGACCTCATCGATTTCCTCTCCACCCATGTGGAGGCGGTGGACCCGCGCCGGCAGGATCGCCGCGTGGCGCTCGCGCTCGTCGGCTCGTTCGCGGCGGCAGCGCTGATCTGCATCCTCACCCTCGGGTTCCGGCCCGATTTCATCGAGGCGCTGCGCACGCCAGGCTTCCTCATGAAGATCGGCACCATCGCCGCGGTGGTGGCCATTTCCGGCTACGGGCTGCGGCGCGGCGCGCGGGCGCGCGGCGCCAACGGGCGGGTGCTGCGCCTCGCTCTGCTGCCCCTCGGCGTGGTGTGGATCGCCGCGGCCGTCGAGCTGGCGCTGCTGGCCCCGGCGCGCTGGCCCGAGGTGGTGATGTTCCACGAATGGCGGCTGTGCCTGCTGGCGGTGCCGCTGCTGTCGCTGATCCCGCTGGCGCTGCTCACCCTGGTGCTCCGCGAGGGCGCGCCCACCGAGCTGCCGGTCTGCGGCGCGCTGCTCGGCCTGTGCGCAGGCGGCATCGGGGCGCTCGCCTATGCCACCTACTGTCTCAACGACACGCCGGTCTATGTGGGCGTGTGGTACGCCGCGGGCATTGCCCTCGTCACCCTGGTCGGCTGGATCATGGGACCGCGCCTGCTGAAGTGGTGACCGCGCCGCCTCGGCCCCCGACATCCGGGGCGCCGTGCCGGTTCCCCCGGCACGGCGCCGGCGTCTCAGGCGATGCGGGCGAGGAAGCCGCGCATGGCCCCGGCGATCTCCGGCAGGTGGGTCTCCAGCGCGAAATGCCCGGCGTCGAAGGCGTGCACCTCCGTCCCGGGGACGAGCGCCTGGTAGAGGTCCCGGCCCTCGGCGGTGAAGAAGGGATCGTTGTCGCCCCACACCACGAGGATGGGCGGCCGGTGCGCCTCCAGATAGGCCTGGAAGCCCGGATAGGCCGCGACATTGTCCTGGTAGCGGTAGAGCAACTCTAGCTGGATGCGGTCGTTGCCCGGGCGGTCGAGGAGGGCCTGATCGAAGGTCCAGGCATCGGGCGAGAGGCGGTCGGCGCGGTCGGACGCGCCGTGCTCATACTGGAAGCGGGTGGTCCCGGCGGCGAGGAAGGTGCGCACCGGCGCCTCCGTGCGCGCGTTCCGCTCCGCCCAGTAGGGAGCGAAGGCGCCGGCCGCGCTGGCGTGGAAGCCTTCGAGGTTCGCCACCGCATTCTGCACGATGAGGCCGCTCACCCGCTCCGGGTAGCGGGCCGCGAGGCGCAGGCCGACGGGGCCGCCGTAATCCTGCATGTAGATGGCATAGCGGCGGATGCCGAGCCGTTCGACGAGTTGCTCCACCACGTCGGCGAGGCGCTCGAAGCTGTAGGTGAACGCCTCCGGCGCGGGCGCCGCCGAATGACCGAAGCCGGGATAGTCCGGCGCGATCACCCGGTAGCGGTCGGCAAGGCGCGGAATGAGGTCGCGGAACATATGCGACGAGGACGGGAAACCGTGCAGCAGCAGCACGGCCGGCGCCTCGGCGGGACCGGCCTCCCGATAGAAGATTTCGACGCCTTCGATGACCGCGCGACCGTGGCGGACCTGCGCGCCCGCAGCCGGGGGCACGGGGGAGAGAGCAAGCATGGGCATCACCTTGTAACCTGTTAATCTTATAAACAGAGGTTATGATGCGCGCGGATAACCTGTCAAATTCATTTTTCCAGTTACGCCCCTAAGCCCCTCCCGCCCCTTGCGCCGAACCCCTGACGACGTATCTTTCCGGTTACGCAGCGCCCGCCCCTCCCGCCCGCGCCGCCCGAGGAGAGCGCCGTGAACCCGCCGTCCGACACCGATTTCCGCGATGGGATGCCGTTCCTGGGCGGGCGCCTGTGGATCGATTTCGTGAACTCGGCGCCGATCGCGCTGGGCGATTTCCTCGCCACCGACCAGGGCTGGCAGCGCTGGCGCGGCGCGGCGGGCCTGCCGGCCGACAAGGCGAAGGCGACGCGCGGCGAGGCCCTTGCCCTGCGCGCGGCGCTCGCCCGCCTGTTCGACTGCCTGCGCGACGGCACGCGGCCGCGCGGCGCGGACCTTGCGCACGTCAACGGCCTGCTCGCCGTGGGCGCATCCCATTCCAGGCTCGCCTGGCGCGACGGCCGGCTGAGGGTGGAGCCGCATCACCCGGCGGAAAACGGCGCGCTCACCGCCATCGCCCGGGACTTCGCCGACTTCGCCGCCCAGCACGATCCCCATCGGCTGCGCCACTGCGCCAACCCGGAATGCAGCCTCGTCTTCTACGATACGGCGCGCAACGGCACCCGGCGCTGGTGCTCCATGGCCACCTGCGGCAACCGCAGCAAGGTGCGCAGCCACCGCCGGCGCGCCAGCGCGCCCGACGCTCCGTGAGGAGCCAATCAGACCCGCCTCAGCTCCCCGCCGGAATCCGGCGGTTCGGGGAAGAAACCGCCTTCTTCCGCCCTGCCGATACTTCAGTACTGGTTCCTGCGACCGCCGCAGCGAATTCCCAGAGAATCCGAATTTTCCTTATTTAGCAATTTGATAGCCTGTCAGGCCCCAGCCGCCGCCTCCGTCGCGGCTGGTCCTCCCGGCTGATTCTCCCGTGCCCCCGGTTCGTGATTGATTTCACCTGTCGCAGCAAGGCCGCTGACGACCCGAAACCATCCCGAGGACCACGATCATGCCTCTGCATAAATACGTCATCGAGCGCGACATTCCGAACGTCGGCAGCTTCGAGCGCGAGCAGCTCCGCGCCGCCGCGCAGAAGTCCAACGATGTCCTGCGCGAGCTCGGCCCGGACATCCAGTGGGTCCACAGCTACGTTGCCGCCAACAAGACCTTCTGCATCTACATGGCGACTGGCGAGGACATCATCCTCCGCCATGCCGAGATGAGCGGGTTTCCGGCCACGAAGATCACCGAAGTCCGCAAGATGATCGACCCGACCACCGCCGCCTGACATGCGGCCGGCCGCGGCCGCCGCATCGGAGCGGCCCCGCGGACAAGGTGAGCGGGACGCACGGGGCCGGGGCCGGCATGGCCCGCCCTCTCCCGCCCGGAGCCTGCGCGGAACCGTGTCCTGGGCCCCATCGGGCAGCGACGCGCTTCCAGGATGGCCCGGCCAACGCGCCACCACCTGCCGAGCTTTCCCCCGGGAGCGCCGCGCGCTGCCGGATCGCGACCGCCTTGCCCGAAATCGCGGGTCCGGCACTCCCCGGCGGCTCTCGGGATCAGCCGACGACCGTCACCGCACAGCACCCGTTCGAAAGGAACGAAACCATGACCACCGCTCTTTCCACCAGCCAGGGCGTCAACAACGGCGTCAACGTTGCCGCTCTCCTCGGGGCCCGCGAGGCCCTCTCCCAGATGCCCGAGGCCGCGGCGTTCAAGTGGCGCGCCTCCTGCGAATGGATCCTCGGGACGCACAGCCGCTCGACCATCGGCGGCTTCTTCGGTCTCGGCAGCGAGCAGTCGCACACCAAGACCTTCACCGTCGAAGCCGACCATCCGGAGGTCTTCGCCTCGGAGGACAAGGCCCCGACGCCCGTCGAGCTGGTCCTTGCCGGTCTTGCCGGCTGCCTGACCGCCGGTGTCGCCGCCGTCGCCCAGAACCGCGGCATCCAGCTCCACTCCGTCAAGGCGACCCTGGAGGCGGACATGGACCTGCAGGGCATCCTCGGCATCGACGACGAGGTCCGCAACGGCTTCAGCGCCGTCCGCGTCCACTTCGACATCCGCGCCGACGCCAGCAAGGACGAGATCGCGGCGCTCGTCGCCCAGTCGCAGAAGCGGTCCGCGGTGTTCGACATCATCACCAACCCGACCGCGGTGCACGTCACCGTCGGCTGAGCACGGCGGCCTTGAGCCAGGGAGCGAGTCTCGTGAAACACATTGCGACCGTCGTCATCGGCGCCGGCCACTGCGGTCTCGCCATGAGCAAGCATCTTCTCGATCGCGGCATCGACCACGTCGTGCTCGATCGGGGCAAGGTCGCCAACTCGTGGCGGACGCAGCGGTGGGACTCGCTCCGCCTCCTCACGCCGAACTGGCAGAGCCGCCTGCCCGGCCACGCCTATGACGGGCCCGACCCCGACGGCTACATGACCATGCCGGAGGTGACGGGCTATCTCCAGGCCTATTCGGATCGCGTCGGCGCGCCCGTCGAGACCGACACGACGGTGCTCCGGGTGAGCGCCATCGGCGACGGCTACCGGGTGGACACCGACCGCGGCGGCTGGACCTGCCGGTCCGTGGTGATCGCCAGCGGCGCCTGCGCCGTGCCCGTCCTGCCGGCCCTGGCCAGCGCCGTGCCGGCGGACATCGCGAGCCTCGACCCGTTCGCCTACCGCAACCCCCGGCACTTGCGCCCCGGCGGCGTGATGATCGTCGGCGCCTCGGCGACCGGCGTGCAGCTGGCGCGGGAGATCCGCGCGGCGGGACGCGACGTGGTGCTGTGCGTGGGCGAGCATGTCCGCCTGCCACGCCTCTACCGGGGTCGCGACATCAACGGGTGGATGGATGCCATGGGCCTGATGGACGTCCGCCACGACGAGATCCCCGACCTCGACCGCGCCCGGCGCCTGCCGTCGGCGCAGCTCATCGGCACGCCGGAGCACGAGACGGTCGATCTGAACAGCCTGCAGGATGCGGGCGTGGAGATCGTCGGCAGGCTCGTCGCCCTCGATGCGGGGGAGGCGAAATTCTCCGGCGCCCTCGCCAACCATTGCGCGCTGGCGGACCTGAAGATGAACCGCCTGCTCGACGCCATCGACGGGTGGATCGCCGCGCACGGGCACGCGCACGGGCACGCGCACGGCTTCGGCCCGGCCCGCCGCTTCGCGCCCACCCGGCTCGATCCGACGGCCCGCCTCGGCCTCGATCTCCGCCACGGCCGGATCGGGACGATCATCTGGGCGACCGGCTTCCGGCCCGATTATTCGTGGCTCGACGTGCCGGTGCTCGACCGCAAGGGCCGCCTGCGGCACGCCGGCGGCATCGTCGCCGCGCCGGGCCTCTACGCCATGGGCCTGCCGTTCATGCGCCGGCGCAAGTCGTCCTTCATCGACGGGGCCGCGGCCGATGCCCGCGACCTTGCCGATCACATGCATTCCTTCCTCGCCAGAGCGGCTGCCTAGGAGCGTTGTCCCATGACCGCCTTATCTTCCCACTATGACGTCGTGGTTGTCGGCGCGCGCTGCGCCGGCGCCGCGACCGCCTTCCTCCTCGCCAGAGCCGGGGCAAAGGTGCTGGTCGTCGACCGGCAGGCCCGGGGCTCCGACACCATGTCGACGCACGCGCTGATGCGCGCCGGCGTGTTCCAGCTCCAGCAATGGGGCCTGCTGCCGAACATCGTGGCGCAGGGCACGCCGAAGATCGCCAGCACGACGTTCCACTACGGCGCGGACGCCGTGCGCGTCGCCATCAAGCCGGAACGCGGGGTGGAGCACCTCTATGCGCCGCGCCGCACGGTCCTCGATGCCATCCTCGTCGATGCCGCCGAGGCGGCCGGCGCCGACGTCCGGCACGGCGTGGTGGTGCCGGGCCTCAGGTTCGATTCGAGCGGGCGCGTCGTCGGGGCCTGGGTGAACACGGGCGGGGAGCACCCGATCGCGGTTAGCGCCGACCTCGTCATCGGCGCCGACGGGCGCCAGTCCCTGGTCGCCAAGCTGGCTGGCGCGGAGACCTATCTTGAGAGCCGCAGCGCTTCGGCCTGTGCCTACGGATATGTCGAGGGCCTGCCCGACGACGGCCTCCACTGGTATTTCGAGC